>CAYMZL010000478.1:0-2241 GCA_964394825.1 uncultured Dehalococcoidia bacterium
CAGCTCCTGTCCGATCCCCTGATGTTTGGCCTTGTTGTACACCAACTGGGCCGCCGCGATGTCTTCGAGGGCCAGGCCCATGGACTCGAACAATGTTATCGAGTCGGCCGAAGGACGGCCCTTGACCCGCCCGGCCACCACGTCCTGAAGTTCCTTGGCCATGTCCCAGCGGAAGCTGCCCCTGGGCTCCAACCAAAGCAGGTCGCCGCACTCTATCTTGGCCTGGGCCAAGTCATCCACCACGATGACATCAGAGCGCAGCACCGCCTCTTCGTCGATCTCCCGCCGCATCCAGTGGTTCCCTCCGGCGGCGTTTATGTGGGCGCCGGGCGACAGCCATTCGCCCAGCAACGCCGGCTCCCGGGCCGAGGTTATGACGATCACCACGTCGGCCCCTTCGACGCACTCCTGGGCGCTCGCCACCGCCTTCACTTCCACGTTCAGATTCTCGCTGCTGCGCTTGGCGAACTCCTCCCGGCGCTCCTCACGGCGGCTGAACACCCGCACCCCTTTGATGTCGCGGACCGAGCATACCGCCTCCAACTGGGTGCGGGCCTGGAATCCAGAGCCGATCACCGCCACGGTGGCCGAGTCTTCTTTGGCCATGTACTTGGTGGCCACCCCACTGGCGGCCCCGGTGCGGATCTGCCCCAAACGGCTCGCCTCCATGCAGGACAGTAGCCCGCCGGTCTCATAGTCGTAGAGCATGACAATCATCTTGGCGGAGGCGGGTCCACCGAAAGAGGGGTAGGCCTTGTATCCGAAGACCCCGTGGCCTCCGTTGGACGCAGCCATGAAATGGAAGAACCCGCCCGGCATGCGGATCCGGCTCCTGGGATTGTTGTCCACCTTGCCCTCTCCCGCGTGGGCGAAGGCCTGGTCGAGCACGTCGATGCACTCGTTCATCGGCAGCAGCTGGGCCACTTCCTCGTCGTTCAAAAACAGAGCCATCATCCCCTCCTAGTACGCTTCCCGTGCCCAGGCACGGGCGAGAGCCCAGTATAGCACCGGGCATTCACCCCGAATAGGCGTCAAAATCGCGGGTCCCTTTGCTACAATTACGGGGCGGCCGCAGCAGTTTTGATTGGGAGCAAAAACCCACTGATGCATAGACCTCGCGTTTACGTCACCCGGCAGATCTTTCCCGACGCCCTGGACCTCATCGAGAAGTCCGCCGGGCTGGAGGTTTGGCCCGACGACGAACCGCCCACGCCGGAACAATTGAGAGAAGCCCTGGCGGACGTAGACGGGGCTTTGATCAATGTCATGGACCGGATCGACGTACCTCTGTTGGACGCCGCCCCCAACCTCAAGGTGCTGAGTCAGGTGGCGGTGGGACTGGATAACATCGACCTCCCGGAGGCTACCAAGCGGGGGATACTGGTGGGCTATACCCCGGGCGTCTTGGCCAAAGCGACCGCCGACCTGGCCTTCGCCCTGCTGTTGGCCGCCGCCCGGCGCGTGGTGGAAAGCGACAAGTGGGTCCGGGAGGGCAACTGGAAGATCTCCCACCACCCCATGTTTTGGCTGGGCTCGGAGGTGAACGGCAGCACCTTGGGTATCATTGGACTGGGGGGAATCGGCCTGGAGACGGCCAAACGGGGCCTGGGCTTCGACATGAAGATCATCTACCACTCCCGCACCAGGAAGCCGGACCTGGAAGCGGAATACGGCTTTGAATACGCCGAACCAGACCGGGTGCTGGCCGAATCAGATTTTCTATCTCTCCACGTGCCGCTGACGCCGGAGACCCACCACTACATCGGCGAGAAGCAACTCAAGAAGATGAAGCCCACGGCCATCTTGGTGAACATGTCCCGCGGCCCGGTGGTGGACACCGGCGCTCTATATAAAGCGCTGACCAAGGGCTGGATCGCCGGGGCGGGTCTGGACGTTTTCGACCCCGAGCCGGTCCCGGCGGACCACCCGATTCTTGGCCTGGACAACGTGGTGGTCCTGCCCCACATCGGCAGCGCATCCAACCGGTCCCGGCGGGAGATGTGTCTCCTGGCGGCCAGGAACCTGTTGGCCGGTCTAAAGGGTGAGCGTTTGGAGCAATGCGCCAATCCGGAGTTGTACGAGTCCCTGGGCATCTGACCCACAGCTCGCGCTCTCAAACGGCTAAGGTGGCGGCGGCGGTGGCCCTCCTCCCGGCCCTGGACCGCCCCCGCCTGTCGGCCCTGACTGGGTCGCCTCCTCCGCCACCACTTCCGACCCGCGGTAACAGCCTATGGTGTACGG
>CAYMZL010000479.1:0-2201 GCA_964394825.1 uncultured Dehalococcoidia bacterium
GTTCCGCAGTGTCTTGATGCTCCGGCACATCTTTAACCCCCGCCAGCGACGTATGCCGGCTTATTGTACCCAATCCAACGCGCGTGACGGGAGAGACGCTCGCTAGAACCGCTCCGGAAGTTCTTCGACTGGGCTCGCCGCAGGTGCAGTCCGAGAATGAAAAAGCCTCTCCGGAACAAAAGAGGCTTTGTTGGCGTCTTAAATATTACATGGGCCGGGACTCTCACCAAACGCGGTCTCAAAAGTGGCTCGCCATAATGGATCATTATTCATATAATTTACGTGTAATCTACCCGGCTTGAGATTCAAAGGCCCGCGTGTCAGGCGGCTGCCGGATCCGCTTAGATTTCGGTCGCGGCCCAGGTGGACGAAAATGCTAGCCAGATTCTTTGGAAATGCGGTCCATGGCCGAATACCTGTCCGGCCCCGGTCGGTCATCGCCCTAGTGGTCGCCGCGGCCCTGTTCGCGGCATTACCTCTTACCGTTGCCGCACAAGAGGCGCCGGATGCCATATTCACCGGCATGGGGTTCATCGATGACCACACCGTTGAGGACGGCACCGTCGTGGAGGCCTGGATCCGCGGCATCCCGGTGGCGAAAACCGAAATCTTCAATCAGGGATTTATACTCCACGTCGTGGAACCTCCCGGTGAGTCCTTTGATGGAGAAGTTGTCAGGTTCACGTTCCGTGGTCTGGAAACAGATGCCGCGGCCCGATGGGTTGAGGGCACGGAAAACTGGATTCTTCTGTATGCCTTCACAGGGCTGCAAGGCGACGGCGTCAATAGTACAGCGGACCTCGAAACTGACGAAATAGCCGCAATTCGGGAGTTGCAGGCTAAGTTATCGGAGTTGCTGCGGGAGCGATTGGAATTGGGCGCTGAATTCGAACGCCAATCGAGGATCGATATCGCCACCGTCACGAAACGGTGGGAGTTGGCCATTGAGGAACTTCGGGCCGAGGTGGAACTACGAATCCAGCAGGCGAAGCGCAAGTTCGAGTTGGAGCGTCAGCAAATTACCTCTGGACCCAGAAGAGGTGCCATCCTCAGGAGGCTGGACGCGGAATTTGATGAGTTCATTAAGGGTGTGTGGGCCGAGTTCGAGGCCGAATCCACGTTGAAGGAGGGGTATCGAGATGACGAGATCCTAAAGATGGCGCAGGCAAGAGGCTTTGAGTTGATCAAGCTCAACCAACTCATCTCCCAACTCGAAACCGAATTAAACGAACGCCTGGAAAAGGCGGGGCTACCTTTCGAAAAAATGGTGGAGAAGGTGGGTGACGAACGGCCGGTCCGAACCCCGGTACCAGTTGCGAATGGGTCATCGAACGAGGACAAGGTTGACCCAAGCCCCAAGACCTCGGATTCCAAGAAGGACGAGCGGAACCGGGGGTTCTTTACGAACACAATGTCAACCGACACAAACGCTTTAAACGATGCGCTTGACCCAACGACGCTGGCGGTCATAGGGATACTGATCACCCTGGCGGCCTCGGTGGTCCAGCTCCTAAAGGGAAACTAACATGGCCCAATCGACGACGGCGCAACAACGTCCCGAGGCCCGGTCGGGCCCGTTCAAGAAAATCGCAGTGAGCGTGCTCATCGCGGGCCCGTTCCTTGCGGCCGGAGGATACGGACTCACGGAATCGGACTTCCCCGGCTGGGCATCCGGTGTGTTCCTTATCGTCGGCCTCTTCCTGGCCGTCGTCCCCCTGATCAGCATCGGCCGGGTGATCCCCCCGTTGGCCCTGGTTGAGGGTGAGCAGCTTCTGGTGAGCCGGCACCCGACGATGAAGCCGGCCTTCGCCAGGATGGTCCTGAGCATCCCATTTTTCGCCGGGGCCTGGTGGTTATTCGAGTTCACCTTGGTGCCCTATGTCTTCCCGTTTGTGGTGTTCGTAGTGGCCATGTACATTTTCTTCAAGGGCGCCATGCGCTATTTGCGCAACCTGCACATCACCTACACGGTCACCAACCGCCGGGTCGTGCAGCAGTACCGCTTCCTGTGGCTGTACACGAAAGAGATTCCATCAAACAGGATAATCTCTATCTCGGAGGCCAGGAATTTCTTTGAGATCATCACCGGGCGCGGGAGCGTGATAGTGTCCAGCGGCATCGGCGAGCGGCAGACCGTGCGAATAGAAGACATCACCAATCCGGGACCGATCGCCGAATCCATCCGGAGGTTCTTCGACTAA
>CAYMZL010000480.1:0-2189 GCA_964394825.1 uncultured Dehalococcoidia bacterium
TTCGGGCAACTCCGCGGTGGCCACGTCCTGAGGGATCTCCAGCAGGACCGGTCCGGGGCGGCCGGTGCGCAGCTTGGCGGAGGCCCGGCGCATCAGGTCGGGTATGCGCTCGACGATGTTCATCTCTTCGGACCATTTCGTGATGGTCTCGTAGCTGCGAGTGGGATAGAAGTTGGGGTGGATGCCCCGTTTTTCTCGGGGCATCCCGGCGGGCAACAGGAGAATGGGGACCGACTCGGAATAGGCCTGGGCCACGCCCCCGAAGCCGTTCTCCGCTCCGGGGCCGTTCTGCATCATGAACACGCCCATTCGCTTGCCGTTGGTCACTCTGGAATAGCCGTCCACCATGTGGATGCCGGTGCCTTCTTGCCTGAATATGATGGGGCGGATCCCGGCGATGGCCGCCGCTTCCAACAGCGGCTGGTAGGGGACGCAGCCAATAAACTCCACACCCTCCATGCGCAGGATATTGGCGATCGCTGTGACTCCGTCCATGTTTTAGCTCCTGATTTTTATCCAGTCTATACGCGGGTTTATGTGCGGGCTATGTGGGGCCGTGATTTCGGGCCAGTGTAGATTGCACCCCAATGGGTGTCAACCGGGACCGGGAGGCGCCCCAGGGGCCGGAGCGCCGGGATCTAGAACTCGGGGTGGAAGCTCCAGGGGACAAATCTGGCCGGCGTTATCTTGATCACCGGGCTTTCGTCCAGGTCCATCCCCTGGTATTGGGGATATTTCTCCCGGAGCATGGCAATGGCCCGGGCCCATTCCTCTCCCTCTTCCAGCAGCCCGGCGCCTCCAATCACCAGCACGTAGCGGAGACGGGACCAGTCCTCTTCGTAGTGGTCTACGACCAGGGACACCTGAGGGTTGGCCAGGATATTGCGCACCCGGCGCAGTTGCATGAGCGATGTGGACTTGGGTTTAGCGTCCAGCACCGAGTAGATGGCCTCGCCATCGAATACGTAGCAAACGGGGATCACGTGGGGCTGGCCTTTGGCATCGGCGGTAGCCAGGTGACCGGAGCGTGCGGAACGGAGAAAGTGGTCTTGGGCCGGAGAGAGTTTGGGCATGGAGGAGGAGCGGGGCCTAGACGTCGGTGCCGAATTCGAGGGGATCTTCAAAGGAGTCCATCTCCTCCAGCTCGATACGGGCGGCCTCTTCCAGATTGGCGTCGCCGTCCTTGGCGCAGGCCAGGAGCACCTTTTTGGCCAACGGACCGCCGATCTTGCCCAGGGCGCTGATCCCGGCCAACTGGACCTCCGAGTCGGCATCTTCCAACAGTAGTATCAGGTGGGGCACCGCATCTTCCTCGCCCAATTCACCGCAGGCGTAGGCGGTTTCGTAGCGGATAGACGGCTCCTCGTTCTGAAGTTCCTGAAGCAACAGGGGAAGCCAGGCGGCCTCACCGGTGCGGCCCATGGCAAAGATGGAACTGGCGCGGTAATCCGGGTCAAGGCTCTCGTAGGCCAGCGTGATGTGCTGCTTAATCTCCATGGTGTTGAACGGCGCCAGGGCCTCCATGCAACGCCGCCGGACATCAAGGGGCTCCTCTTCGTCTTCGAGGACCTGCATCAGATTGTCGTGTACCGCCTCGCCGTCTTTGGCCAGCAGTTTGCCCTCCTGGGCCAACAAGGGAAACCTTCCCAGGGCTCGGGCGGCGGCGGCGCGCACTTCCGAGCCTTTGTCCGATCTCAACACCTCGATCAGACCGGGGATGAGCGAGCGGTCTTCATGCTCCCAGAGGCCTTCCATGGCAATCTCCAAAAGCGGCTCGTCTTCGCCCTTGAGGCACATCTTAAAGATGGCCGAGAAGTCCAATTCGGGATTTTCCTCGGCAAGTTCCACCATGGTGGAGGCGATGGAACGCCGCCGTTCGATGGGGATCGGAAACCAGGCCTTGGCGAAAAGACCCAACTCCTCAGGGGAAAGGTCTGAGACCTCGTAGAAGTCCGCGGAGGAGATATGACCCGATGAGTCTAAAGCATTTTCGAGGAAGAATTCAAAGGACATTGGTCCCCGTTTCCGGGCTGGATCGACGCAGTCGTTTCAGGCTCTGGGTTGGGTGCCTAGAATCTCTGCCCAGGCACGTTTTTCCAGTATAGCATAGGGAAACCGGACAAAAACACCGGCTAAAACAAGGCGGGAATCAGCCCTCCCTCACCCGCCGTAGCGCCGCCGGAATCTCC
>CAYMZL010000481.1:0-2175 GCA_964394825.1 uncultured Dehalococcoidia bacterium
ATGGCCGTTACCCACAGCCCCGAGTCAGTTGAGATCGCCGTCTCCAACCGTTGGGGGCTGTTCACCGTGGGCAGCAGCTTCTTCCCCGCCTCGCCCGATTCGGACCAGAACCTGATCAGCCTGTATCACCGGCGCATGATTGAAGAGGGAGTCGCCCCGGAGGACATCGAGATCGCCGCCGTCCGCAACGTCTACGTGTCGCCCACGGACCAGGAGGCCATCGACCTGCTGACGCCCCGTTTGGAATGGGCCGGGGATATGGGGAAATTTCTCCGTAGGCCGGTCTCAGAGATGGCGGCTGTTGGGCTGCGCGGTTATGAGAACTACGTCCGCGACCCCTTCATCGAGCCCGACCTGTTGGCCGAGCGCGGGAAAGAGGGCATGGCGGCCATCGGCAGTCCGAAAAAAGTCACCGCCGCCATCGAGGAACTGGAAGCCAGCCACGTCACCAACTTCATAAGCTATCTGGACGCCGGCGGTCTGGACTACGGCCAGGTGTCCAGTTCGATGCGGCTGTTCGCCGAAAAGGTGATGCCCAACTTCCGGTAGGTTTCACCCGTAGTTTTCACCCGTGGTTTTCACCCGTGGTTTTCAATCGATAGGCACCGAGTCCCCAATATCATGGAACCGGCCGCCCGTTGGGACGCCGGAAAGGAAAAGCTGACCATGGCGACACTGGACGTGCTGACCTACGGCTTCGCCCTCACCACCGACCAGGGCTCCTTCGGCTACTCCACCAACTCCCTGCTCCGGGTGGGGAGCCACAACATCCTCATCGACACCGGGCCTTCGTCGCGCCGCCCGTTCTTGGTCAAGGCCCTAAAGGCCAAGGGCCTCGAAACCGACGACATCGACATCGTCATCTTGACCCACATGCACTGGGACCACTGTCAGAACACCGACCTGTTCACCAACGCCAGGGTTCTGGTCAACCCCACGGAGATCGACTACGCCCGCAACCCCAACAAGTGGGACCTGGCGGTGGCCGCCGGAATGGCCGACATGATGCGGAACATGAAGGTTGACACGGTCTCGGAGGGCGACAAGATAGTGGACGGTGTTTCCATCATCGAAACACCGGGTCACACCAAGGGCCACATGAGCATCCTGGCCGAGATCGACGGCGAAAACGTCCTGTTGGCCGGAGACGCCATGCCCGAGAGCGGCACCGTGGCCCGCGGTCTGCCCTACAACGTCTTCTGGGACGTGG
This sequence comes from uncultured Dehalococcoidia bacterium, assembly GCA_964394825.1. Lineage (GTDB taxonomy): Bacteria > Chloroflexota > Dehalococcoidia > Lucifugimonadales > UBA3495 > UBA9611. Next base: position 1,211 of record CAYMZL010000481.1, read on the forward strand.
AAGACGCCCAGGAAAGCGTCGAGAAGATGGTGGCGGCCTCCAACGTCTTCTATCCGGGACACGACCGGCCCTTCCGCGTCGAGGGCGACGAGATCAACTACCTGGAGGGCCCGGAGAACATCCACGTCATGGACAGCACCGAGGGCGGCGGGACCGCCTCTTTGACTTTCACGGTTTCCGCGTCCCGCACCGTGAACGTGGACATCGTCCAGAAGTAGGGTCTTATTGGGGAGAATTTCGCGGCCCGGAGGCAGTCCAATGACCCTGGGCCGTACTTCGTACAGCGACCGGCGTCAGCAGATCTAAACTTAGACGGAAACTACCGGGAGACCGCCGACACATGGCAACTACCGCGGCCACGGTCGACCCTGCCTTCTCCCTTGCGGGTCATGTCTGCGGCACCGGGGTGGGCGACGGTCCCGACGTTAGTCTGACGGCCACTTGATGCTTGCCATCACAATCATTGCCGGTGTATGAGTTCAACGCCGAGGACTAGTCTGGTGAGGGGATGTTACCCTGAGGTTAAGGCCCGCACCCTTGAGCGCCAAGCATGGCAAGGTACTGTTGCTTCAGGCTCTCGGTGAAGTACTGGTACGGGCACACGGCGAAGCGGTATTTTTCCGTGTTAGGTGAATAGACATAGGTTTCCTCCGGGGGCAAATTGTTCCACGTCTGGGTATTCAACACTCCAAAGTCCCAGATTTGGGTCATGCGCGTTCCCCCGGTGTAGCCGATCAGATCACCAGCTTGGACAAATAGCGGCGGATATACAACCTTTTCCTGGCTGTCGCCTGCCACGAGATCAGCCGCTAGTTCTTGGATTTCGCCAACCGCGGTCCGCAGGTGGTCGAAATAGTATGCCACTTCACAAGAGACCTGGAACGAGACCGTATATAGGGAGTCGCCACTCTGCATGTACGTAGAAAAATGGATGAGATAGGAGTCCACTGGAGCATAGACCGGGA
>CAYMZL010000482.1:0-2168 GCA_964394825.1 uncultured Dehalococcoidia bacterium
TAACAGGCGAGCATCTGTCCCAGATGAAGGAGGCCAGAGAGGAGGCAGAGGGGGGGCAACTACATGAAGCGATACACATCATCGAAAACATGCTGGCCGGCGTCCAGGTGGATGATTTAACGCCCTCCGAGATGCACGCCAGCCTGGCCCGTTCTTCGGTCCTGATCGACGATATTGACGGGGCGCTCCACCATCTGGATCACCTCATGGAAGCTCTGAGCGGCGAAGGGGCCGTCGCCAGCCAGGTGGCGGAGATCCGGGGCCTGCTGGAGTCCGGAGAATTAAGCGATGCGGCCCACGAACTGGAAGAACTGACTGGGGCGGCCCATGAAGAGGAGCACGAAGAAGAACAAGAAGACGGAGGCGGCCACGACCACTAGGGCCTAACTCATACGTAATATTCACAAGATTGACATCTTAAAGTAACGCAACGGTAATTGTTTCTCGTATAGGGTGGTGCCGACTCGGAGCAGGTAACGATAACTTGGCCAAGGCGGAGGCTGGAGGCCCAGTCTCAGCGTCGATACACCCACGGAGGTGAGACCATGTTCTGGCTCAAGAGCTGTCCCCGGTGTCACGGCGACCTATACGACAACTCCGACATCTACGGCCGTTACATCGACTGCTTCCAGTGCGGCCATTACCTGACCGCCGCCGAAGATGCCGGACTGAGGTCCGAGAGCCTCCACGGCAAGACCTATACCCTCCCGCCAGGTAAGCCCGTCAGGGTTCTTGCTGAGGTAGCAGCCTAAGGACCCGGCAGTCTGCACCACCCGTAGGGGCGTCCCGATTCCATCGGGACGCCCTCTCAGCACTCCTTCATGCCTCCCCAGCCCCCCGCCTCACCGCTCCCCATGCCGCCTCGCGCCTTGCTCTTTCCCAGAGCCCGTCTTACAATTGGCCCCATCCCGCCACATCTGCGAATTAGGGGGTCTTTCGCCCATGCCCGCTCTCAATCATCCCCTGGAAAATATCCGCGTCATCGACCTGGGGCGCCACCAGGCCGGTCCCCGTTGCGCCCAGGTCCTGGCCCGCATGGGCGCCGAGGTCATCAAGGTCGAGCGTCTGGGCGGCGAAGAGACCCGTTACCACGGCCCATGGGTCAAGAAGCAGTCCTCCTACTGGGTCCAGTACAACTCGGGCAAGAAGTCCCTCTCCATGGACCTCCGCAAGGAAGAGGGCAAAGAGGCCCTCAGAAGGCTGGTCAAGGTCTCGGATGTCCTGGTCCAGAACTTCCGGCCCGGCACCATCGAGAAGATGGGCTTCGGCTACGAGGAACTCAAGAAACTCAACCCACGCATCATCATGGTGAATGTGTCCGCCTACGGTCAATTCGGGCCCTACCGCGACCAGATCGGCTACGACCCCATCGGCCAGACCATGTCCGGCATCACCATGCTCACCGGGGAGGAGGGCATGCCCCCCATCAGGACCGGCGTCCCAATCATCGACCGCATCACCTCCCTCCATGCCGCCATCGGCTGTCTGGCCGCCATCCACGAACGCGAGATCTCCGGCGAGGGCCAGTCCATGGATGTCTGTCTGGCCGACACCGGTTATTCCATGACCGAGATCCCCATCACCGCCTACCACGGCTCCGGCATCAAGCCCAAGCGGGGAGACTCCAATTCCACCGCCCCTCCATCCGGGATCTATCCCTGTAAAGAGGGCTGGGTGTTGCTGTCCGCCGGGGACCAGCACCACTGGTACCGGGTCTGCAACGCCCTGGGCAAGCCCGAGTGGTTGGAGGACCCCCGTTTCAACAACCGCCCCGACCGGGCCAAGAACGCTTCAATCGTGAACGATGCCCTGAACGAGCTCCTGGCCACCATGACCATGGAGCAGGCCATCGCCCATTTCACCAAGCACGACGTGGTGGCTGCTCCGGTGAACGACATCCCGATGGCCGAGGCCGACCCCCATCCCTGGGAGCGGCGCACCATGGTGGAAGTTGACGATTTCTTGGCCGGCACCATCGCCGTCTCCGGAGACTACTGGCATTTCTCCCGCACCCCGGTGAACATCGGCGTCACACCCAAGGTCGGGGAGCACAATGACGAGGTCCTCTCGGAAATCTTGGGCTACTCCCCAGAGGAGATCGAGGCCTTCAAAAAGAACAACGTAATCTCGGAAGAAGACTTCTACCACGAGATCGAGGGCGCGCCCGA
>CAYMZL010000483.1:0-2143 GCA_964394825.1 uncultured Dehalococcoidia bacterium
CTTCGATGGCGGCCCTGGTGGAGGAAAGGGCGTCTTCGGCCCGGGATTTGCGCTCGTTGATCTCGGGCTCGGTGGCGCCGCCGATCTTGAGCACCGCCACGCCGCCCACCAAGGCGGCCATGCGCTCTTGGAGCTTTTCACGGTCGTAGTCAGAACTGGTCTCTTCTATCTGGACCCGCAGTTGTTCCAGCCGGTCCTTGATGGCCTGGTCGTCGCCCCGGCCCTCGATGATGGTGGAGTCGTCTTTATTGGCCACCAGCCGCCGGGCCGTCCCAAGCAGGGGAATCTCGGCGTCTTCGACCTTTAGGCCCCGGTCGGCGCTGATCACCGTGCCTCCGGTGACGACGGCGATATCTTCCAACAACGCCTTGCGGCGTTCTCCGAAGCCGGGGGCCTTGATGGCCACGCAATCGATGGTCCCGCGCAGCTTGTTGGCTACCAGGGTGGCCAGGGCCTCTCCGTCGACATCCTCGGCGATGATCACCAAGGAGCGTTTTCCGGCTTGGAGCAACTGTTCCATGATGCCCACGACTTCGTTGGGGGCGCTGATCTTCTGGTCAGTGATCAAGAACATGGGATTGTCGATGGCCACTTCCATGCGCTGGGTGTCGCTGACGAAATGGGGGGAGAGATAACCGCGGTCAACGCGGACGCCTTCCACGAACTCCAATTCGTCGGAGAGGGACTTGGATTCTTCGATGGTCACCACGCCGTCCCGGCCCACCTTGTCGAGGGCATCGGCCATCAACTCGGCTATGGGTTCTTCGTGGGCGGAAAGGGCGGCAACCCTGGAGATCTGATTCCGGCCCTCAACGGGGGTGGCCATGGACTTTAACTCAGCCACCACGGCGGCGACGGCCTGGTCCACTCCCTCCCGGATGCCGATGCCGTTGGCGCCGGACGCCACGTTCATGAAGCCGTTGCGGACGATGGACTGGGCCAGGACCACCGAGGTGGTGGTGCCGTCGCCAACCGCGTCGTTGGTCTTGGAGGCTGCCTCCTTGACCAGTTGGGCTCCCAGGTTCTCGTAGGGCTCGGGGAGCTCCACCTCTTTGGCGATGGTGACGCCGTCGCTGCAGACGATGGGCAGGCCGAACATGCGGCTGAGCAGGACGTTGCGGCCGCTGGGACCCAGGGTCAGCCCGACCACCCGCTTAAGTTCATCCACGCCGCGCATCAGGCTGGCGCGGGCATCCTCATCGAATGTCAGTTGCTTGTCCGCCATGGCCGTCTCCTCGCTGTTCTAACTGCCGTCGCCGCGACATACCGGCGGCGCAGACATTTTTCGACGTTTACAGTTTGGGGGAATGTTATTCTGCCGACTCAAAATATGCGTCAGATGGGCGCGATTGTCAACCGGACGTGCCGACTGCTAATCCATTTCAGGCACGAACGCGTCCCATATGAATCAGACGAGCGGCTTGACGCCTTCCAAACCGTCCACCCGTTCGGCCAACTGAGCGATGGTTGCGCCGATGACGGGGTGTACCAAGTCGGGAGCCAATTCGGCCAGCGGGACCAGCGCGAACGCCCGTAGGTGCAGGCTGGCGTGGGGGATGTGCAGGTCCGGTTCGTCCACCACCGTGTCTCCGTACAGCAGGATGTCCACATCGATCAGCCGCGGGCCAAAGCGAGGACCGGGTTCCCTGCCCAAATCCTGTTCCAGGTCTTTTACGCGCTCCAATAGCTGTTGCGGGGTAAGGGTGGTCGAGATCTCGGCCACCATATTAAAGAAGTCGGGTTGTCCGGTCAGGCCCCACGGGGCGGTCTTGTAGATGCCGGAGGTCCGCAGCACCGATAGCTCCGGCCCGGCGTTCAGAGCCTTCACTGCTTGGGCCAAGTTTTCCTGCCGGTCGCCCAGGTTGGCGCCAAGTCCCAGGTAGACGGTTTTATCGCTCAACTGGCCGTCCAGCCCTCGGGCCTCCAACCTCGGACCACGGCATCGGCGACCCGGCAGACCCGGACCATCTCCTTAACGTCGTGGACCCGCACGATGTCCGCGCCGCCGGCGATGGCCAAGGACACCGTGGCCGCCGTGGCCTCAACCCGTTGGCCGGGGGGCAGGTCCAACAGCAATCCCAGGGTGGACTTACGGGAGGTGCCTACTAGCATGGGACGACCGATTGTCTTTAGTTGGTCCAAT
>CAYMZL010000484.1:0-2132 GCA_964394825.1 uncultured Dehalococcoidia bacterium
CTGAGGGTCGATGGAAGTTTACCATAAGCAGGGGCAATATCAGCCCAATTGACTGACCGTCACCGCGACCGTAAAATCTGATTGCAACGCACGAATTTGATTGGTCCCTTCCCCCGCGCCGGGGGAAGGTTAGGATGGGGGCAAAAATGGCTTACGAACACATATTGGTGGAGAACGAAGAGGGCGTGGCGGTCATCACCATGAACCGTCCCGAGGTCCTGAACGCCATGAACCACAAGTTGGACGAGGAACTCCACGACGCCGTGATGGCGTCCAACGCCGACGACAACATCGGCTGCATCGTGATCACCGGCAGCGGCAACAAGGCCTTTTCCGCCGGAGGCGACATCCACGAACAGCGGATCGACGCCCGGGAACGTTCCGAGGAGGAACGTGACGCCCGGGCGGCCGAATACCAGCAATGGATGTATGAGATATCCGCCTCGCCCAAGCCGGTTATCGGCATGATGAACGGGTTGGCCTACGGCGGCGGTTCGGTGCTGGCGTCCTGCCTTGACATCCGCATCGGCTGCGAGAACACCAAGTTCCGGTTCCTGGCCGTCGCCTACGGCCGCATCAACTGCACTTGGACCCTGACCAACCAAGTGGGCTGGCCCATCGCCAAGGAGTTCCTGTTCACCGGGCGGGTGGTGGAAGCCGAGGAGGCCCACCGGGTAGGGCTGCTGAACCATCTGGTGCCATCGGACCAACTGCGGGCCAAGACCATGGAGATTGCGGCCACCATCGCCAATCACCGGCAAGAATCGGTGATCGGCATCAAGCAGATACTGCTCAAAGACAAGACCGCCGACCTGCGCGGCATGTGGGAGAACGAGCGGGACTACACCACCAACGTGGTCAAGGGCTACGGGGTCGAGGACGCCTTCCCCGAGTTCATCGCCAGAAAGGGCCGGGGGTAACTTCTACAAGAGTCCCTTCCTCCTCCTTCATAAGACTCCTCAACTGTTGGGCATGTACCTAGCGGAATTCAGGCGCTGTGAATTGGTCTATGAAATCCGCTAAGGTCTGTGGGACTATCGGTCCGAACAGCCAGAAGGATACAGGGATTTCTGGTTGAGAAAAGGAAAGAGGGAATGACATCAAGCGAAGGAGCAAATGAGGCGGCCTTGGAAAGGTCGTACGATTTTCTGCAACCGATGAATCCGGCAACCGCCGAGACGATGCTGAAGGAAGCTAAGCAGATCATGGACCAACTGGGAGTGGTCTTCTTTCTTCGGCAGGGGACATGTCTCGGTGCAATCAGGGATAACGGATTCATTCCTTGGGATGATGACCTGGATCTAGGCTCCGTGATCGGACTTCATGGCCTTGCCGCTAAGTCGGTCGATAAAGTCGTCAACCGGGTTGTCACCACCTTCGGAGACAACGGGTATTTCGCCAATGTGGGAGGTACCGACCAATACATATCCGTTGCGATGATAAAGTCGTCAATTAGGATGGACTGGGTCTGCCACCGAATCATCGACGACAGCATTTTTCAATACCCTGGGGTCCGGTTCCCGGCCAGGCTATTCACTGAACTGAAAGAGATCGACTTCATCGGCGAAAAGTTCCTTGTGCCAAATCCACCCGAAGAATATCTACGATTCAAGTACGGTGAGGATTGGATGACCCCCAAGGAATCAGCTTATGAGAAAGACGTTGTGCAATTGATTCCCGAAGGTCCCATCTCCGGTAATGCCAGCAGATGGAGGCAGTTCCTCATCAAGCACCTTCTGCATTCACGCGCCGGAAGGCTCCGGGTTTTGGACCAACAGGGCGAGCCGGTCCCTGGCGCTGAGGTAGTGATTGCAGGGCTTAGTCGCTCTAGAACCAACAGGCAGGGCTACGCGAAGTTCTATTTGCCCCGAGATCAAGATGACTACTACGCGCTTGTTATCAGATATCACAACCATGAAGAAGTGCTCTACCAGGAGAAGATGAGTCCAGGGGGGGCGTATGTCTATAGACCGGATTCCTCTTCACCTTCCGGTCGGATCCGGGCCCTGTCTCAGGAATGAACACCTGGCAACTCGGATGTCCAGCAGGCTCTTAATGCCGGACGACCCACCGCCGGCCTGCGGGGCATGTGGGAGAACGAGCGGGACTACACCACCAACGTGTCCAAAGGC
>CAYMZL010000485.1:0-2128 GCA_964394825.1 uncultured Dehalococcoidia bacterium
GGTTAACCGCCTCGGCGTTTCTCTTCCATGGCCCGGAATAATTTCTCCGATGTCACCGGAATCTCCGTCATGCTGACGCCGGTGGCGTCCAGGATGGCGTTGACGATGGCCGGGGCCACCGAGCTGATTCCCTGCTCGCCGATGGCCTTGCCTCCGTAGGGCGTGGGCCCGCCGCTTTCGCTCTCCACCAGCACGGTCCGAAGCTCCGGCATGTCCGGCATCGCCGGTATCTTGTACTCACCCATGGAAAGGGTGGTTACGTGGCCTTCGTCGTACTGCAGTTCCTCGGTTAGGGCGTAGCCGATACCCTGCATCACCGCGCCGTCCACCTGGCCCTGGTGTCCCAGGGGGTTCAGGATGGTCCCAACGTCGTGGGCGGAGGTGAACCTGGTCAGGTGGACCTGTCCGGTTTCAACGTCCACGTCCACCTCGGCGATCTGGACGCAGAACACCGTGATCTCTTCGTCCCGCTCCGAGTCATAGGTGTTTTCGGCCTCCATGAGTCCACCGGGTCCGGCGGAACGGGAGACCAGGTTGCCCAGGCTCACCGGGGTCTGACCCGGCGCGGTCACCTGGCCCTGGGAGAAACCGGTCTCGTCTTCCGGCCAGCCGAACAGGTCGGCGGCCATGGCCACCATCTTATGCTTTAATTCTTGAGCGGCCCGGTATACGGCCTGGCCGGCGACGTGGGTCACCCGGCTGCCGCCCACGCCGGTCTCGAAGGCCACGTCGTCGGTGCTCCAGGTCTCCAGTTTGATCTCGTCGTAGGCCACCCCCAACTCCTGCCCCAGTATCTGGCGCAGCACGGTGTAGAAGCCGGAGCCGGTGTCGGGCAGGGCGGTGTAGAGGGTCACCACCCCATCGGAGTTGATCGATACCTTGGCGGTTGAGCTTCCGGCCCCCACGTGCCTTTCGCAGATGGCCATCCCCCGCCCGGTGAGCTTGCCGGGCTTCCGAGGCTTGGCGTCCTGGTATCCTGACTCTTTCAGGGCGGCGTCCAGGGTCCTGAGCGCCATGACGTTCTTCCAATGGTGTCCCAGGGGTGAGGCGTCGCCGTCCTGCACCAGGTTCTTCTTACGAAACTCCAGGGGGTCCATGCCAAGTTCCCGGGCGATCAGGTCGATCTGGGTCTCGGCGGCGAAGATGGACTGGGGGTCGCCGGGCGCCCTCATGCTGCCGCAGGGCACGTGGTTGGTGTAGACCACGTAGGAATCGATCTGCCCGTGGGGTATCTTGTAGGGCCCCAGGCAGCGCGCGCCGTAGGTCACACCCCGCTGGGGTTTGAATGCAGCGTAACCGCCGCTGTCGTAAACCAGGTGGGCCTGGCGGGCCGTGATCGTCCCGTCTTTCTTCACTCCGGTCTTGAAGGTCATCACCGCCGGATGCCGGGGATTGCCCGCCATCAGCTCTTCGATGTAGGTCATGACCATGCGCACGGGGCGGCCGGTGGTCTTGGATAGCCAGAAACCCAGGTGGCTGTCCATGAAACTGCCCTTGCCGCCAAAGTCCCCTCCGATGGTGGTGGGGTTGACCCGGATCCGATCGGTGGGCATGTCGATGCCTTCCGACAATTGCTGGCGCACCTGAAAGGGCATCTTGCTGTTCACCCAGGTCTGCACCCGGCCTCCCTCGTCCAGAAAGACCACCGAGGCATGGGGCTCGATGTAGGCTTGGTGTTGGTGGTTGGTCTTGAAGGTATGCTCAAAGATCAAATCGGCTTCGGCGAAACCCTGCTCGACATCGCCCCGCTTCCAGGAGCCGTGGCCCGCCGCGTTTGGATGCTCTTGGGGGCCGTCTGGTATGCCCACGTAACCGTTGAATTCGGGATGAAGAACGGTGGCGCCGGGCTTCATCGCGTCCAATGGGTCCAGGATGGGTTCCAGTTCCTCGTACTCAATCTCGATGAGGTTTAGCGCCTCCTCGGCGATGTCGTCGTCTTCGGCGGCCACCACCACGACCTTCTGGCCGGCGAAGCGGACCACGTCCTGGGCCAGTATGGGCAGGTCCCGGAGCATCCTGCCCACCAGATGTGGCGGGATGTCGCCGGCGGTCAATACCGCGTGGACGCCGGGCAACCGCCTGGCCGCGGCCAACGAATCCGGGTCTATGGATACGATCCTGGCGTAGG
>CAYMZL010000486.1:0-2103 GCA_964394825.1 uncultured Dehalococcoidia bacterium
GGGACCATCGCGTTGGTGAGATCCTAGATCTCATCGGCCTGAGCGCCCAGCGGGACCGAATGCCCCATGAACTGTCCGGCGGCCAGCAACAGAGGGTCGCCCTGGGCCGAGCCCTGGCCCCCCAACCGGAAGTCCTGCTCCTAGACGAGCCTTTCTCAAACCTGGATCCTAAGCTGAGGGAACAGGTCCGGCGCGACGTTCTTGGTATCATCAAGGCCAGCCACGCCACCGCTATTTTCGTCACCCACGATCAAGAAGAGGCCCTATTCTTCGGGGACGTGGTGGCGGTTATGAACGAAGGACGGGTCGAGCAAACCGGCTCCCCGGAGGAAATCTTCCACCATCCGGCCACCAAATTTGTGGCCCAGTTTATCGGGATGGTGGACTTTCTCCCCGCCCGCCACGACGACGGGAGACTGCACACCGAGGTCGGTTCTGTAGAATGGCCGAATGGCCAATGGCCTGAGTTGCAGTTGGCAGACCTGACCGCCGTGAACGCCAACGGCCACGGTCATCTCGAAGTGATGGTCCGGCCGGACTGCCTGGACTGCCGGCCCACTGAGGACGGCCCGGGCGTGGTGGTGGAAAGGGAGTTCCGCGGGGCCTTCTATCTATACCGGGTGCGACTGCCCTCGGGCGCGACGGTCCGGTGTCTGCTTTCCCACACCACTGAATATCCCCTGGGCGCCAGCGTTTCAGTCAGCCTGCGCGACGGTCACCATCTGCGGCCGTTCGTCGGAGACCGCCTCGTGGCCGTGTCTCACAACGGGACCGCCCCAGGTCATTAACCGCGGCGCCTGAACCGTGAAGTCCTTCGACAAGCTCAGGATGAGCGGAAATCAGGCGCTCGCCCACTCATGGTGAGCGGAAATCATGTGTTTGCCCGCTCTTGGAGAGCAGAAATCAGGTGCTCGTCCGCTCATGGTGAGCCTGTCGAACCACCGTGCGTATTCCGGAAGTGCGGTAAGAGATACAAGGACTCAAATCAATGGCCCCAGCAAGAAAACAGGCCGGCAGCGGCCACGGCGACTCAAACGACGGCGACCCGCGGTTGTCTCCGGGAACGGAGAACTATCTGCTCTGCCTCTACAAGCTGTGGGAAGACGATGAAAATCCCACCATCACTCAGCTAACCGACACCCTGCGCCAACTGCCTCAGACCGAGGGACTGGGCACCTCCGTCCCCTCCGTGGCCGGAATGATTCGCCGGATGCAGCGGCAGAGCCTGGTGGACGTCGGGCCCGACAAGCGGATCCGGTTGACCAAGCAGGGGCTAGAAGGCGGTGAGGACATCGCCCGGCGGCACCGGTTGGCCGAATGGCTGGTGGTCAAATTGCTGGGAATGGACCTGCACCAGGCCCACAACGAGGCCCACCGCCTGGAGCACGGTATGTCCCAGGATTTTCAGGAGAAGTTGATGGAGCGGCTGGGTTACCCCAAGCGCTCGCCCTTTGGACGGCCCATCCCCGGCACCGGCGAGCCCAAGAAACCGGCCGACGCCCTGACCCTGGACGCAGCCCAGCCGGGTAAGACCTACGTGGTGGATAGAGTGCCCGAAGAAGATTCCCAGTTGCTGCGTTTTCTGGTCGATTCCATGCTCATACCGGACGAGTCGATCACGGTGGCTGAGGCCACGCCGTACCTGGGAGTTATGGAAGTGGCCACCCAGCGGGACCGCGTGTCCATCGGTTACAACGTGGCCCGGCAGATCGTGGTCCGGCCCAACGGCGGCGACTCAGCATCCTCTGCTGAATAACCCTTAGCGCCGCATCTAGGTGAAATTGGCGCATACGATTTCACCCCCACTCTAACTCTCCCCCTTGCGAGGGGGAGAGAACTAGTCCCTTCCCCCGCGCCGGGGGAAGGTTAGGATGGGGGCGTTGCCCAGAGCATCATTTCCATCCATACGTGGCTCAAGCCGGCCTAGACGGCGGGGATCCCCAACTCCGCCTGCAACACCTTGATGGTCTCGGCCCGGGAGCGCTGGGGTTTCCGGACCCGGCGGCCGATGGGTTCGTTCTCGATCTTGGGGATCATCTTCATGGCCACGAAGACCGGACCCTCTTCTTTCATTATCTGTTCGATGTTGTTGGTGAACTCTTC
>CAYMZL010000487.1:0-2092 GCA_964394825.1 uncultured Dehalococcoidia bacterium
CCGCCTACAAACGGGACGAAACGGCCTACATCTTCAACAACGCCGAGGCCAAGGGCCTGGTCAGCGATTCATCGCTGGTTGAGGTGGCCGGGGCGGCCGCGGACTTGGCTTCCTGTGTAACTATTCGGCTCCTTAGAGACGGGGGAGAGTCGAACTCCCCGTCCAATTGGACCAATTTCGGCGAAGCCCATAACGAGGCTGTGCCTCTGGAGTCATTGCCCGAAGTCTCTCCCCAAGACATCTCCATGCTGGTCTACACCTCCGGCACCACCGGCAACCCCAAGGGAGTCCAGGTGACCCACCTGATGTACGTGGCCGCCGGGCAGGGTTTCGCCCACTGGACCCAGGCCACCCCCGATGACCGGTTCTTCACCTGCCTGCCCTACTACCACGCCAACATCCAGTACTACTCCACCATGGGGGCCCTGGCCGCCGGCGCCACCCTGGTGGTGGTCGACCGCTTCAGCGCGTCCCGTTTCTGGGGCCAGGTGCGGGAGGCCAAGGCCACGATCGTCAATTTCATCGGAATGATGATGCCGGTCCTGGCCAAGAACCCGCCGTCGCCCGACGACAAGGACAACACCGTCCGATTGTTCTACGGCTCGCCGTCCTTCCCACCTGAGTTCCTGGCGGAATTCCAAGAGCGGTTCGCCACGGATATCATCGTCGGCTTCGGCATGACCGAGACCTGCTTCGGCACCATCGAGCGCATCGGAGAGGACCGGCGCGCCGGGTCCTCGGGAGGGCCGCGCCAGCACCCGGAACAGGGCTTCGAGAACCAGGTCCGCATCGCCGACCAGGTGACGGGTGAGCCGGTGGGCCCGGATTCAGTGGGAACCGTGGGCGAGATAACGATACACAACCCGGCCATCATGCCCGGCTATTGGCGCAACGACGAGCAGAACAGCGAAACTCTGCGGGACGGCTGGCTCTACACCGGAGACCTGGGTTGGGTGGACGCCGACGGGTTCTTGTATTTCGTGGACCGGAAGAAGGACATCATCCGCCGCCGGGGAGAGAACATCTCTTCCCAGGAGGTGGAGAATGTCATCAAGCGCAACCCCAACGTGCTGGACTGCGCGGTCTTGGCCGTGCCCTCGGAACTGGGCGAGGACGAGGTCAAGGCCTACGTCACACCCCGGGACGGGGCGACACCGGACCCGGTGGAACTGGTCCATTGGTGCGCCGAGAATCTGGCCAATTTCAAGGTCCCCCGCTACTGGGAGATCCGGGACGAGCTGCCCCGCACCCCAAGCCTGCGGGTCCGGAAAGATGTCCTCCGGCAGGAGCGCGAAGACCTGATCGAGGGCTGTTTCGACCGGGAAGCGGCTGGGATAAAACTGCGTTGAACGAGCCCCGATGGAATCGGGGCTGATAGCTACCTACCAGGAGCGACCATGGCCGAGAAACGTTATTGGCTCTTCAAGTCCGAACCCAACGCCTATTCCTTCACCGACCTGATGAACGAGCCGGACGGGTGGGCCGAGTGGGACGGCGTCCGCAACTACCAGGCCCGGAATTCCATGCGCGACGACATGCAGGTGGGCGACGGCATCCTTTTCTACCACAGCGCCGTGAAACCCATGGCGGTGGTGGGCATCGCCAGCGTCGTCAGGGAAGGGTATGACGATTTCCACGGTCTGGACCCCAACGACGACCACTACGACCCCAAGGCAACCCAGGCAAATCCCATCTGGTCCATGGTCGACATCAAGGGCGAAGGCTCTCTAGCCCGGCCCGTTACCTTGGATGAGATCAAGGCCAACCCCAAGCTGAAGGACATGCTGCTGATCCGGAAGGGGATGCGGCTGTCGATCCAACCGGTGACCAAAGAGGAATTCAACGAAGTCATTTCCATGGGCGGCGGTTAGACATCCTTCCGCACACTTTTATCTCGGTAAGTGGTCGAAGAAAGGGGAGAATTACGCCCTATCGTACGATTCTCTGCCTGGCTGCGACGCTTACGGTTGGTATGCTGGCCTGCGGCCAGGACGCGGACCCCACGAGCCAGCCGGCTCCGACGGTCAACACTGCTCAACCGGCTACGCCTACTGCGTCCGCTTCTCTGCAAACACCACCGACGGATGAGCCA
>CAYMZL010000488.1:0-2081 GCA_964394825.1 uncultured Dehalococcoidia bacterium
CTTACCCACGCATTTCCAGATAGGCGGAAATTACGCTTGCATCCGGTATTTTAATGGGTATAATGTGCCCCAGGCAAAACCCAGGTCAGCCTCGGCGGGTAACCAAAAACTCTCGGATGCGAGGGCCGTTTCCAACCAGCGCCGGTTGACCGGCAGAGCCAAACTAGGGGGGCGAGGACCCAGGAGGTCAATCAGTGGCATTGTCAGACAAGACCCTTACTTGCGTGGAGTGTGGCGGAGAGTTCATTTTTACCTCGGGGGAGCAGGAATTTTTCCAAGCCAGAGGGTTCGGCAACGAACCCAAGCGCTGCCGTAGTTGCCGGGCAGTGCGCCGCTCCGAGCAGCGGTCCGGGGGGATGTATCAGGACGGACCCAGAGAGATGTATCCGATCAACTGCGCCGAGTGTGGCAACGACGCCATGGTGCCTTTCCGGCCCCGGGGCGACCGGCCGGTATACTGCAGCGATTGCTTCAGTAAGATGCGCACCGAGTCTTCAGCGGGCTTCTAGGCGTCTTCAGTCAGATAGGAGACCAAGCAGAACGGAAAACAGGGCTGGCGGATCGCCAGCCCTGTTTTTTTGTCTGGAACTCTTTGATCCGAAAACCCCATACCCGGTCATTCCGGCGATGTTGCTCCCAATAATTCCCGGACCGCCAATTCCGTTGAAGGCAAGACTTTCCAACGGCTACAATGTCAACGCTCCCAAATAACCACTGGCTGGCTGCGCCGGCAGCCCGGTGTTCACGAGGCCTTAGACCCAATGAAGTTCAAAGACCTGAGAGAATTCATACGTTTCCTGGAAGAGAAGGGTGATCTGCGCCGCATCACCTCACCGGTCAGTCACGAGTTGGAGATCACCGAGATCGCCGACCGGGTGATAAAGTCGGGCGGGCCGGCCCTGCTGTTTGAAAACGTCACCGGATTTGACACCCCCGTGTTCATCAACATGTACGGGTCCCAGCAGCGGATGGCCTGGGCCCTGGGAGTGGACAACCTGGACGCCGTGGTCGGCCGGGTCGAGGGCCTGTTGGACCTGATGCACGGCCCGCCCCAAGGGCTGATGAACAAACTGCGCACCCTGGGCCAACTGGTCCATCTGGGCTCTTTCCAGCCCAAGACCGTCAACAGCGGCCCATGCCAGGAGGTGGTGGTCCAGGGGGACGAGGTCGACCTTTATAGATTTCCGATCCTCAAGTGCTGGCCCCTGGACGGCGGCCCCTTCGTCACCCTGCCTTTGGTCATCACCAAGGACCCGGAGACCGGCATCCAGAACTACGGGACCTACCGGATGCAGGTCTACGACAAGCAGACCACCGGCATGCATTGGCAGACCCATAAGGTCGGGACACACCACTACCGCCTGAGCCATGAACTGGGGTTGGAGAAGCTGGACGTGGCGGTGGCCCTGGGCGGCGACCCGGCCACCATCTGGACCGGCTCGGCGCCCTTGCCGCCCGACATGGACGAGATGGCGGTGGCCGGGTTCCTGCGCGAAGAGGGCGTCGAACTGGTCAAGGCCAAGACCAACGACCTGCTGGTGCCGGCCCAAGCTGAGATAGTGCTGGAGGGATACGTGACGCCCGGCGAAGAGCGGGAGGAGGGTCCCTTCGGCGACCACACCGGCTACTATTCCATGGAGGACCCCTACCCGGTGTTCCACGTTACCTGCATCACCCACCGGAAGGAGCCCATCTACCCGGCCACCGTCGTCGGGCGCCCACCCATGGAGGACTACTATATGGGCAAGGTGAGCGAGCGGGTCTTTCTACCCATGATCAGGTTGATCCTGCCCGAGGTGGTGGACATCAACATGCCGGCCGAAGGCTCGTTCACCAACCTGGTTATCGTGTCCCTTAAAAAAGAATACCCAGGCCAAGGCCGAAAGGTGATACATGGCCTCTGGGGACTGGGTTTGCTGAGCCTGACCAAGACAATAATCGTCGTCGACCATTTCGTGGATGTTCAGAACATCTCGGAAGTCGCCTGGCGGGTCACCAACAATATCGACCCGGCCCAGGACTTCGTCTTTTCCACCGGTCCGATCGACGACTTGGACATCGGCTCACCGACGCCCAAGTTC
>CAYMZL010000489.1:0-1048 GCA_964394825.1 uncultured Dehalococcoidia bacterium
CAGTCAACTCCAAAACTTTAAGGCCCGATAGAGCGCCCTTTTCGAGCATGCCGCTAATTGCCTGCGCGCAGGGGGAACCGGACCAGCGCGCTGGCCGGTTCGACCACTTTTTCGCCCCGTTGGTTCTCGACCCAGAGATCGCACTCGACCAGGCCGCCCTCATCTTTTATCGAAACGCCGGTGACCACTCCGCGGCAGGTGAGGGAGTCGCCGGGATAGGCCATGACCCGGTTGCGGAAAGCGAGTTTCCGTAAAAACGCTCCCGGCCCGGCCCAGTCCTGGACGTGTTGGGTCAGGAACCCGCCCAGCATCTGGCCGTCGACGAAGGGACCATCGAAACCCAACTCCCTGGCATAGTCGGCGTCGTAGTGGATCCGGATAAAGTCCCAGGTCGCGGCCCCGTAGGCCATCATCCGGGCCATGCTGATCTCCTTGACCAGGGGCGTCAACTCATCGCCGGCCTGCACGTCTTCGAAGTAGTGGGTCTCGGCGGCCATCCTATCCCTCATCAATGGTTTCCGGCGGCCGGTAGAACATGGTCTCGGTGTTCCGGGCCAACAGCTCTTCCCGCTGGTTGTAGAAGGTCGTTTCAATAACCTGGAAGATCAGCGAGCCCGAGCGGCCGGTGCGCTCGTAAACGTCCTTGACCGTCCAGTGGGCGGTGATCACGTCATCGGGATGGATGGGCTGGAAGAACTCGTATTCGTTGCCGGCCCGCAGACCCTCCAACTCGCGGATGGGCCCGCGCCCCAGAAGGTCGCCCCGGTCGTCCATGTCGCTGTCCACGTACTGCCAGGTGTCGCAGATCAGGGTGGGCGGCGCCATCACATCGCGCAGCCCGTGGGCTTGGGCGAACTGGCGGTCGGAATAGAGCGGGTTGAAATCGCCGATGGCCAGGGCGTATTGGCGCAGCGAGGAGCGGCCCATCTCGTCGGGGGCCTGAAGCACGATCTCTTGACCCACGGTCTGTTTCAATCGTTCCAGAAGGCTGGCCACGGCAACTCCTTGATGCCCTCAGGAGAGGGTTATTCGTTGGATCGCCATTGGA
>CAYMZL010000489.1:1058-2073 GCA_964394825.1 uncultured Dehalococcoidia bacterium
AGAAGCTCTACTCGCCCTTATAAACGGGGGCGCGTTTCTCCCGGAAGGCAGCCAGGGCTTCCTTGTGGTCTTGGCTGGTGAGGGTCAACACCTCAACCTGGGCTGCCTCGGCCAAGTGTTGGTCCAATGTCTGGGTGAGGCCGCGGTACATCATCCCCTTGACCATCCGGTTGGGTATCGGCGGCTTGGCGGCTATCTTTCGCGCCAAATCCATGGTGGTGTCTTCCAGTTTTTCGGCGGGGACCAGATGGCCCAGCACGCCGCATTCTTTGGCTTCTTCCGCCTCCAACCAGTCTCCGGTGTAGAGGAGTTCCAGGGCCTTGCTGATGCCCATGGCCCGGTTGTAGAGCCAGGTCGACCCGGTGTTGGAGACCAGGCCCATCTGAAGAAAGGCATTCATGAACCGGGAGTTCTCGCTGCCCACCCGGATGTCGCAGGCCAGCACCCAGTCGAACCCGTCGCCGATGGCCAGTCCGTTGACCATGGCGATGGTCGGTATGGCCAGGTTGTGCAGCTTGGAGGTGACGCCCTGGGGCATGGCGCGGATGAACTGGTAGGTCTCGTAGGGGTCTTTGTGCCCCAGCAGTTGGTCGCCGCCGCGGCTTTCGTCTTTGATGTCGGCCGAGGCGCAGAACGCGCGGCCGGCCCCGGTGATCACGAACACCCGCAGGCTGGTGTCTCCGGCTACGTCGTCCAGGGCATGGTTGAACTCGGCGAACATCTCTTCGTTCAACGCGTTCAACCGCTCCGGACGGTTCAGGGTCAGCCGGGCGATGTGGCCGCCTTTATCCAGCAATATGGTGTTGTAGGCCACTGAGGGTATCTCCACGAAGCAAGGGCCAAACTGTGTAGTTGCTGATTCTGCTGCCGCCGGGCAGGCCTGTCAAGCAGCAACGTCTCCACCAAATCATGCCCGGCGCTTCATACCGGCCGGCAATGATCCGCCGGATTCCTAACGGAATCAGAAGCCATATTGACACTATTAATGGGTAAACTCATACTGGCCCAAATCCCC
>CAYMZL010000490.1:0-2067 GCA_964394825.1 uncultured Dehalococcoidia bacterium
GACAAGATATACTCCGTCAACCTTTCCAGCATCAGCAATACCTGGGGGCGGCCACTGACGTCGGGGTGGATTGTGATGGGGAAGACCGCCTCGTCATACTCCCGGTACACGAAGTCGAATTGGTCCCGCCACATCTGCTCGATGTCCCGGGGGTTGGTGAAGCCGTGGCTATTGGGGGCGCTCTTGATGAACATCATCGGCGGCAAGTCGTCCAGGTACCAGTTGGCCGGTATCTCCACCAGGTCCGTCTCTTCGCCCCGCACCAAGGCGTGCATCCAATGATCGGCGGGCTGGGAGAAGTCGATCTTGGTCCACCGGTCGCCCTTCCGCACGTAGTAACACTCGAAGTCCCGGTGCATCAGGCTGTGGTCGTACTTGATGCCATGCTTCTCCAGGAGTTCGTTGGTGACGTGGCTGAACTCCCACCAGGGGGCCACGTAGCCGGTGGGCCGCTTGCCGGAAAGTTGGGTGATCAGGTCGATGCAGCGGACCAAGACCGCCTCCTCCTGCTCCGGCGTCATGGCGATGGGGTTTTCGTGGGAGTAGCCGTGAAGCCCGATCTCGTGGCCGCCGCTCACAATCATCTGGCATTCGGTGGGAAATGTTTCCATCGAATGACCGGGAATGAACCAGGTGGTCTTGATCCCCAGCCGGTCGAATAGCTTGAGCAGACGGGGTGTGCCCACCTCTCCGGCGAACATGCCCCGCGATATATCGTCGGGCGAGTCCTCGCCACCGTAGGAACCCAGCCAACCTCCAACGGCGTCCAGGTCCACTCCGAATGCGCAGGAAATCTTCTTATCGGCCACGGTTCTGCCCCCCTGTTCCGGAAATCTTCCCTACCACTGACTCGCCGTAATTCGGTGTTCGCCGACGCGGGACGCCAGGCTTTCAGCGGTGGAATCAGGCCCCGGCTAAATATGCGAAAGCGTCGTTGGCCGGGTTCTTGACGCGGTGGTGCTCGATGAACACTGCGGCGTTCTCGGCCACCTGCTCGCCGTCTAGGTCGGCCACCAAGGCCAGGGCCATGTCGATGCCCGCCGATACGCCGGCGGACGTGATGATGCCCTTGCCGGTGTTCTTGTCCACCAGGTCCACCCAGCGCGGCATTGGGTCCCAATCGACGCTTTCTCCCTGAGTCAACACCCAGTCCCAGGCCGTCTTGTTGCTGGTTGCGGCCTTGTTGTTCAGGATGTTGGTCTTGGCCAGCAGGGCGGCCCCGGTGCAGACCGAGGCCACGACGTCGGCCCTTTTACACGCAGCCGCCAGCGACTCGATAAACGCGGGGTCGGCAACGAGCGCCCGGGTGCCGCTGCCGCCGGGCACCAGGAGAATATCAAAGTCAAAGTCGTCGCTGATGCCGTGTTCGGCCACTACCACGGGCCCCGCACCGTCGGCCCCAGTTGCCACCGGACCCCGCTCCTTGCCCACGGTGATCACCTTGTAAAGGGGTTTGGACCTGTCCGGCTTGGAGGAATCGTCATCCCTCGGCGTGCAGGCCACCGTGAACACCTGTATCGGTCCGAACAGATCCAACGGGGCCATTCCCTCGAAGATCAAAGCGGCGACGGTTTTCATGGGACGTCCTCTTCCGATGTTTCCGATGAGTTGTCCAAGTCTGAAGCAACAAACCCCTTCAGCAGCCCAGGCACCGAAAACAACCGCTCACTAATTGTATCGACCGCCATGTTGAAGAGCTGAAGAGTCGTCGCCCCCAAGAGAGGTTCAGCATTGTCCGGGCCGAAGACCACCAATGTGGTCCGCTCACGGCCATCCAGTCTGATCCGGGCCTCTCCAACGTCGTATTCGACTGTACGCTCGTCGGCCAACTGGAAGGCAACCTGCTCTAGGACAGCGACGCCTAAATCGGTCAACAAGTTCCTAGGAAGCAACGTGTGGGAAGCCCCCGTATCGACCAGCGCGTCAACCGGTTGAAATTCGGCGCCAGACGGGCCGCCAACCTGGATCGGGACTTTGAATGTACCCATTTTCCCTCTGGCAGAGCACGGAATGAGTGGTGGGCCCGGTTGGTATCGAACCAACTACCAGTCGGTTATGAGCCGACTG
>CAYMZL010000491.1:0-2052 GCA_964394825.1 uncultured Dehalococcoidia bacterium
ACCCCCTCCACCACCGTGGTGCCTCCCGGCTGGACGGCCACCATCGACCAATGGAGCAACATCATCCTGGAAAAGGCCCCATAAATCTAATGACGCGATGAAATAACGTTGGTTCGCCGTAGGGGCGGGTTTGAAACCCGCCCTGCCGCACGTCAGGACATCCAACGGCGGATCCAATGTTTCCCAACCAATTTCGCAAAGGAGCCCCAGATGCAACAGGCCACCGACCCGGTCACCAGAGAGGTCATCAAGAACGCCCTGATGAGCATCGCCGACACCATGGCGCTGACGGTGGTGCGCACGGCCCGGTCGGCGGTGATCAAGCACGGCATGGACTTCTCCACATCCCTGTTCAACGCCGAGGGACAGCAGGTGGCCCAGGGCCTGACTCTGCCGCCCCATCTTGGGTCGATGGCCCCGGCGCTGGAGGGGGTGATGAACGCCTTCGGCGACGACGTGCAGCCCGGGGACATATTCGCCAACAACGACCCCTATGAAGGGGCCTCCCACCTGCCCGACATCTTCCTCTTCAAGCCCATCTTCAAGAACGACGTGCTGGTGGGCTGGAGTTGCTGCATCGGCCACCAGACCGACATCGGCGGCCGCGTGGCCGGGGGCAACGCCTGCGACAACACCGAGATCTACCAAGAAGGCCTGATCATCCCTCCGATCAAGCTCTACGACAGGGGCGAACTGAACCAGGCGGTATGGCGCATCTTGGAGAAGAACGTAAGGGTCCCGGATAAGGTATTGGGCGACGTCCAGTCCTTGCTGGCGGCGGTGCGTTTGGGCGACCGGGACCTGCTGCGGCTGGTGGACGACTACGGCCTGGAAGAGCTCAAGAGCTACATGACCGACATCCTGGACACCACCGAGCGTCTCACCAGGGCTGAGATCGCTCTGCTGCCCCAGGGAGAGTGGGAGTTCACCGATTACATCGACAACGACGGCATCGACCCCCAGCCCATCGCGATCCACGCCAAGGTCAAGATCGAGGGCGGCGAATTCTTCGTGGACTTCGAGGGCACATCGCCCCAGGCCAAGGGTTCCATCAACCCCAACTTCGCCTACACCAAGTCCAACGTCTACGCCGTGATGAAGTGCCTCATCGACCCGGCCATCCAGTCCAACAGCGGCTTCTTCCGGCCCTTCAACATCACGGCCCCGGAAGGCTGCTTCGTGAACCCGCAGCACCCGGCGCCGGTGGCGGCCCGGGGACTGGCCGGGTTCAGGATCTGCCATACCATCTTCGGGGCCATGGCCCAGGCCATGCCCGGCAAGGTGCCTGCGGCCTGGGGCGGCGGCGAGATCGGCGTTAGCTGGGGCGGCTACGACTCCAACCGCAAGGCCTGGGTGTACCTGGAATTCGCCAACGACGGGCCCCGGGGCGGCGGGCCCAACTTGGACGGGGCCGACGGCCTGGCCGCGCCCATCCTGAACATGGCCAACACCCCCATCGAGAGCATCGAGTCGGAGCAGCCTCTGTTAATCGAACGCTATGGGTTCGTGCCCGACACCGGCGGCGCGGGCAAGTACCGGGGTGGGCTGGGCATCGAACGGGAATTCCGGCTCCTCGCCGAAGACGCCACCTTCCAGTTGCGCTCGGACCGCACCGACTTCACGCCCTGGGGCGTACAGGGCGGCAAACCGGGCACGCCCACCGAGAACTATCTGAACCCCGGCACCGACCGCGAGGAGAAACTGCCCGGCAAGACCCTGCGTCAGTTGAAGAAGGGCGACCTGTACCGGGTGGTGCAGGCCGGCGCGGGTGGCTATGGAGACCCCCTGGAACGGGACATGTACGCCGTGGCCGACGACGTGGAGCAAGAGAAACTATCGGCCGAGTACGTGCGCCGGGAATACGGCGTGGTCATGGACCCGGAAACATCAACGCTGGACGTTCCCGCCACCGAAATGCTGAGAGCCGAGATGCGGTCGGCCAATACTTGAGCTAATCGCCCTGGCGTTGCCAAGCCTCGTCCGTCATTCCGGCGAACGCCGGAAGGTGGATTCACATTTGAAGTGCAACACTTGATTCCAGAATACCTCGGC
>CAYMZL010000492.1:0-2037 GCA_964394825.1 uncultured Dehalococcoidia bacterium
CTTTGGCGGTATCGGGACTTTCTTGTTCTTCGGGCACGGAGAGGAGTTCCACTTCGAGGTCTGGCTGGGCGCGGTATCCATCGTGATGGCCGTTGCGGCCTTCACATTCGCCTATCAGGCCTTCGCCAAAAGAAGCATCTCCCTGGACCCCGCGCGGTCGCGCTTTGCCGGGTTGCTCAGAGTGGTGGAGAACAAGTATTACTTCGACGAGGTCTACCAGTGGACCGTGGACCGGGTCGTGTTGGTCTTCTCCAGGTTCATCGCCTACTTCGACCGGGCGATAGTCAACGACATCATGGTGAACGGTCCAGCAGACGTGGTGCGGGTTTTCGGAATAAAACTACGGCTGCACGTGACCGGGCACGTCTACAGCTACACCCTGGGCATGGCCCTGGGGTCTGTCGGGCTGGGCATCTTCGTTTGGCTGAGGGCGGTGTAGATGGCCGGTGTCCTCCGCATATCAGCTTCTAGAGGCTATTCCAAAATCCTGTACGGCCCACTGTTGGGTCCTTGGACAGGTCTGATTTCATCCCCCGACGCGTCGGGGTCGGCCCCCGGCCGGAGCTCGGGACGAACGGTCCACCGGCCAACCTCCGTCGAAATGGGGCTCCGGCCATGACCGATTTCGATCAAGTAGCGCTCGTGCTGCTGATATTGGTGCCCCTGGGCGGGTCGCTGGCGATGATGTTCATGTCCAGCGGCCAGAGTAAAGAGTCCTGGCATTTCGCCATCTTCATCTCGGCCATATCCCTGGTCCTGGCTCTGGTCATCTTCGCCCGGTACGACTACGGCCTGGGCGGGTACCAGTTCCTCCGCACCTACGAATGGCTGCCGGGGCCGCTGGACATCAACCTGTCCCTGGGGATCGACGGCATATCCGCACCATTGGTGCTGCTGAACGGCATCGTGTTGTTCGGCGGGGTGCTGATCTCCCAGACCGTCAAGCACCGCACCCGGGACTTCTTCGTGCTGCTGTTTGCCCTGTCGGCCGGGGTCTACGGCGTGTTTGTGGTGCGCGACCTGTTCTTCCTGTTCTTCTTCTACGAACTGGCCGTGCTGCCCATGTACCTGCTCATCGGTGTCTGGGGCAGCAGCACCGACTTCGGCGCCTTCCTGCGGACCAAGGAATACGGGGCCATGAAACTGATCATGTACCTGGTGGGAGGAAGCGTCCTGGTCTGGGTGGGCATCCTGGCGCTCTACGTCGAGGCTTCGGGCAACGGGGCGGCGACCTTCTCACTGGAGACCTTGGCCCAACTGGCCGAGTCAGGGCAGTTCGACGAAACCTTCCAGACCTGGGTGTTCCCGCTGTTCATGGTGGGATTCGGTGTGCTGGCCGGCCTCTGGCCCTTCCATACCTGGTCGCCCGACGGCCACGTGGCGGCCCCCACCGCCGTGAGCATGCTCCACGCCGGGGTGCTGATGAAACTGGGGGCCTACGGCATCATCCGCGTCGGCATCTTCCTGTTGCCCGAGGGCGCCGCGAACTGGATGCCGGTATTGATCAGCTTGGGCAGCGTGAACGTCCTCTACGGCGCGGTGTCGGCCATGTCCCAAAATGACCTGAAGTACATCATCGGATATTCCAGCGTAAGCCACATGGGCTACGTGCTCATGGGCATCGCCACCCTGGACAACATCGGCATGGGCGGCGCCGTCTTGCAGATGTTCTCCCACGGCGTCATGACGGCCCTGATGTTCCTTCTGGTCGGCGCGGTCTACGACCGCACCCACACCAGGGACATCTCGGTGTTGAACGGGCTGGCCAGCCGGATGCCCGTGAACAGCTTCTTCTTCGCCATCGCCGGTCTGGCTTCTCTGGGCCTGCCCGGCCTGAGCGGGTTCATCGCCGAGTTCATGGTGTTTACCGGCGCGTTCCGCACCTATCTCCCCTTTGCTGTCTTGGCGGTCGTCGGCGCGGCGCTAACGGCAGTCTATATCTTGCGTCTATTGGCCCGGACCTTCCTGGGTGAGCCGGACCAGCGGTGGGCCAACCTCGCCGACGCCAGTCCGGTGGAGATGTCGGTGGGAGCGGCC
>CAYMZL010000493.1:0-2025 GCA_964394825.1 uncultured Dehalococcoidia bacterium
AGGCGTCGTCGTGGCGGCCAACCGCGTAGCAGCCGTTGCCATAGACCATCGACGCCCCGGCTTCAACTGAGCCCTCCGGCGAGTCCTCCACCGCCGCCACCGCCGCCGCCAGCATGGCCCGGACATCCGGGCTCAGCCGGGCGCCCCTTGGCCGGGGCGTGATGCGGCCCGATCCGGTGGCGTGTTGCTCCAGCAGCATCGCCAGGGCCGTTAGGCTGCCGGGAACTTCGGGGCGGGCTCCCTCTTGGGCATGTTCAGTCAAGGCCGGAAACCTTCTTGGGTTGGAGTGACTTTGGCCCCCGATGGAATCGGGGCGGGCCGCCGGATGTGTGCCCACAGCATAACATTCCAGACGGCCGGTGCTAAAGAACCGCAGGCACACGCCGGCGTACTCGTTGAAGAATCGACTGGCCGGCCGTACAATTACAGCCAGATACAGGTTATGTCGGCTGTCTTCCGATCACCCTCATGAATCAGGAGTCGAACGTGGCCCAACCAAGCACAATCATCTATACCCACCCCGACTGCGCCTTCTCCGTGGCCGCCAAGATGGACTACCGCAAGCGCAAGGTGGAGTACACCGAGATCAACCTATCCAAGCAGACCGACCAGATTCCCGCCCTGCTGAAACTGACCGATGGAGAACGGGTCACCCCGGTAATCGTGGAGAACGGAGTCGTAACCATCGGCTTCAAAGGCGGCACCTGAGACTTCTGATCCGGGGCCAGTTGGCCTCTATTGATCGCAAGCTGCCCGCGATTATCAGAACGTTTGTACTGACATTTTCTTCTTGTTCGGTGATGGGATGCGATGTTAGGATGCGGCGCGAGCTGACCTGACAACGGACGTCTGAGCAAGGACGAAGGATGGGTGAGGATGACGAGTAAAGATAAAGACAAAGACAAACAAGCGGCCGATAAGCAAGCGGCCCTCGAGATTGCGCTGGGCCGGATCGAGAAGGACTACGGAAAGGGCGCCGTGATGCGCCTTGGTGAGATAAGCGCGTCCCTGACCACCGAATGCATTCCCACCGGCTCCCTGGCCCTGGACATCGCGTTGGGCATCGGCGGCATACCCCGGGGCCGGGTCACCGAGATCTTCGGCGCCGAGTCCGCCGGAAAGTCTACCCTGGCCATCCACATCATGGCCGAGACACAGAAGCTCGGCGGGACCGCCGCCTACATCGACGTTGAGCACGCCCTGGACCCAGTCTACGCCGGCAACTGCGGCCTCATCCTGGACGACCTGCTGATCGCCCAGCCCGACAGCGCCGAACAGGCGCTGGACATCACCGAGCAACTGGTCCGCAGCGGCGCGGTCGACGCGGTGGTGTTGGACAGCGTGGCCGCCTTGGTGCCTCAGGCGGAGATCGAAGGCGACATGGGCGACAGCCACATGGGCCTGCAGGCCCGGCTCATGTCCCAGGCCCTGCGCAAGTTGACCAGCAGCATCCACCGGTCCAGGACCGCCGTGGTGTTCATCAACCAACTTCGGGAGAAGATCGGGGTCACCTACGGCAACCCCGAGGTCACCCCTGGCGGACGGGCCCTCAAGTTCTATAGCTCGGTGCGCATCGACCTGCGCCGGGTGGAGTCCATCAAACAGGGGTCCGAGGTTATCGGCAACCGCGTTCGGGCCCGCGTCGTCAAGAACAAAGTCGCCGCGCCCTTCCGGGTGGCCGAGTTCGACATCATGTTTAACCTGGGCATCAGCAAGATGGGCGACCTGCTGGAGATCGGCGCCGAACAGGGCATCATCAAGAAGTCCGGCGCTTTCTACTCCTACGGCGAGACCAAGTTGGGCCAGGGCCGTGAGAATTCCAAGGAATTTCTGACCCTACACCCGGAGATTGCCGCCTCTGTGGAAAGCCGCATCCGAGGCCCCGCCGGAGACCCCGAGCCAACCGGCCAGGTTAGCCCCGGCGAGGCGCTGACCAACGGAGACTCGCCCCATCCCGAAGGGTCGGTCGCGGACATCCTGTCCGGCAACTCCTCCCAGGAGTTGGACGACCAAGAGTAACTCCGC
>CAYMZL010000494.1:0-2020 GCA_964394825.1 uncultured Dehalococcoidia bacterium
TCGAAGACCTCGGCGCGGGTCATGGTTATCTTCACTGGACGGCCAGACTTCTTAGATAAAAGCGCCGCCACCGGTTCGACGTAGACCACCAGCTTGCCGCCGAAGCCGCCGCCCACTTCCATCGGTATTACCTTGACTTGGGAGATGGGGACCCCCAGCACCAGGGCGGTGAAGTCCCGGATGGCGAAATGACCCTGGGAGCTGCCCCAGACGGTCACCCGCCCGTCCCGGTCCCACCGGGCGGTGGCGCTGTGGGGCTCGATGTAACCCTGGTGCACCGGCCTGGTGCGGAATTCCCGCTCCACGATCACGTCCGCCTCTTTGAATCCCTGGTCCAAGTCGCCGATCTCGTAGACAAAGTGGCTGGCTATGTTGGTCGGGGCCCCGTTTTCGTTATCGTCCTCGTCCCGGAGACCGCCGGGGCGGAAATACTCGCCTTCCGAGCGGAACAACCGGTCATGGAGGATGGGCGCGCCGGGCTCCATGGCCTCTTTACCGTCCAGAACGGGGGTGAGGACCTCGTAGTCGACTTCGATGAGTGATAGCGCCTTTTCGGCGGTGTGCACGCTGTCCGCGGCCACCCCGGCAACCGCATGTCCTTGGTAGAGGACCTTGCCGCCGGCCAGCACGTTATTGCTCAGGAACCTGGGGTTCAGAGGAGAGCCCTCGGCCACGTCCACCGGCCGGCCCGAAAGCTCCGGCAGGTCGGCGGAAGTTACCACCGCCTTGACGCCGGGGAGGGCCAGGGCCTTGGCGGCGTCGATGGACCTGATCTTGGCGTGGGCGTGGGGGCTTCTCAGTATCTTGCCGTGGAGGAGACGGGGCAGGGTGATGTCGGCGCCGTACCGGGCCTGGCCGGTTACCTTATCCATGGCGTCGTGCCGGATGGGAGTGGTGCCAATCACCTTGAATCCGTTGCTGCCGGCCTGCGTTTTGGCCGTCATGGCGGGTCTCCTTCTTCTGGGCCCCTTCCTAGAGATTGGGACCGTTATTCGTAGCGCAGCGCCTCGGCGGGGTAGATGCGGGAGGCCTGGCGGGCCGGCAGGAAGGTGGTGGCCAGGGAGAAAACGTAGGCTATGGCCACGATGATGCCTATCTGCAGCCAAGGGATAGCGAAACGGATGGTGTCAAAGTCCTCCTGGATCTCTTTCACGATGTTGTAGGAGATCACGGTGCCCAGCCCCACGCCGATGGCGATGCCCATCAGGACGATGAAGGACGACTCGGTGAGGAAGCTAAGTTGCACCATCCTCCGCCGGTAGCCGATGGCCCGCAGCACGCCGATCTGCTGGCGGCGTTCCACCACCGCCCGCAGGCTGACCACCCCCAGAGAGGCGATGCCCACCAGCAGTCCCAGACCCATGAAGCTGGTGAACACATAGTTGATGGCCCGGTTGGCCGCGGCTATATCATCCACCAAGTCGGCCAAAACATCGCTCTCCATCCCGTTCTCCCGGAAAGCCGATTCCAAGGCCCTGGAGAGTGTGGCGACTTCGACGCCTTCCGCCGCCTTGAATCGGTAGGTCGTGACCGGTATGCGGAAGGGTATGGCCTCATCCAGTCCCCGCCGGGAGGCGAACATACCCACGCCCAGCTCGCCGAAGGCGTCGGAGAGCTGGTCCATAACACCGATGACCTTGAGCGGAATCACGGTTCCGGTGCCGGGATCCCTAACCTCTATATCGATGGGGTCCATCTCGGTGTCCTCGTAATAGACACCTTCTAGTTCGAACGGGAATTCGCTTTCGCCAAATCCGTCACGGAAGGGCACCACTAACGAATCGACCACCACCAGATTCGAGTCCCGTTGCAAGGCTTTCCAGACCTCTTTCTCACTGGGGCCGTAGCCGTTGGCGATGAGTTTCAGGGTGGCGCCGGTCTCCTCCAAGAACTCGTCGTCGGCGGCCCGGACGGCGTAGAACAGCCACCGCTTTTCATCGGCTCCCACCTGCCGGGCCTCCACTGGAATGGTAGTGTACCCGCCGATGGACGCGATGTCTTGGTTGTTGAGGCCCGGCTT
>CAYMZL010000495.1:0-2007 GCA_964394825.1 uncultured Dehalococcoidia bacterium
ACTCGGTGGCCCTGGTCAACAACTACCAGCAGGCCGACACCGGCACCAAGATGATTCACCGGGGCAAGAACACCAGGAGCACCATAATCGCCAAGGGGATCTCCGCGGGGAAGGCCAACGGCACCTACCGTGGCCTGGTGAAGATACTGCCCTCTGCCGACGGGGCGAAGAATTTCACCCAATGCGACTCTCTGCTGGTCGGAGACAAGTGCGGCGCCCACACCGTGCCCTACATCGAGGTGAAGAATCCCACCGCTCAGATCGAGCACGAAGCGTCCACCTCCAAGGTCAGCGATGACCAGCTTTTCTACTGTCAGCAGCGGGGCATATCCGTCGAGGACGCCCACTTCATGATCATCAACGGCTTCTGCCGGGGTATCTTCCAGGAACTTCCCTTCGAGTTCGCCATGGAAGCCTCCCAATTACTCAAGGTCAGCCTGGAAGGAGCGGTGGGCTAGATGGCGGCCGCTGGGAAAAGCTCCACACCCTTGCTGTCGATCAAGGGCCTGACCGCCTCGGCCGGCGACTTGGAGATCCTCAAGGGCGTCGACCTAGAGGTCTTCGTCGGCGAGGTACATGCCATCATGGGCCCCAACGGCTCCGGCAAGAGCACTCTGGCCAACGTGCTTGCCGGCCGCCCCGACTACAGGGTCACCGGCGGCCAGGTTTTGTACGAAGGCCAGGACCTGCTGAAATTGGAACCGGAGATCAGGGCCCGCATGGGGTTGTTCCTGGCCTTCCAGTACCCCCTGGAACTCCCCGGAGTACGGGCCTGGCAATTCCTCAAGGCCGCAGTGGACGCCCGCCGGCTGCACCACGGCGAGGAGGAGATGAGCGCCCGGGAGTTCGACCAGATGCTCAAGGCCAAGGTCGAGGAGGTCCAGATCGACCCTGACCTGGTAAAGAGGGCGGTGAACGAAGGGTTCTCCGGCGGCGAGAAGAAACGGAACGAGATACTGCAGATGGCCGTGCTTAAACCCAAACTGGCCCTGCTGGACGAGACCGACTCCGGCCTGGACATCGACGCCTTGCGCATCGTCTCCGAGGGAATCAATAGACTGCGCTCGACCGAGAACGCCATCATTCTGGTGACCCACTACCAGCGCATCTTGAACTACATCACTCCCGATCACGTCCACGTGCTGTTCGACGGACGGATCGTACGGTCCGGCGGCCCTGAACTGGCCCACGAACTGGAAGAAAAGGGCTACGACTGGATCAAAGACGCCGTTGATGCGGGCGTATAGCGCCCCCGGCGACATCGAGACCGCATGACGTCTGCCCCTGCCAAATACGCCCAATACTTTGCCGATTTCCAGTCCCTGAGCCAGGGGCCCGGAGCCGGAGCGCCGCCTTGGCTTCGAGACATCCGGGACAACGCCTGGTCCAGGTTCATCGACACCGGCTTCCCAACCGCCCGGCGGGGCAACGAACGCTGGAAATACACCAACGTCGCCCCCATCGCCAAGGTTGATTTCGGCTTCCCGCTCAACGCCGCTCCCAGCAACGGGTCAGAAGCCTTGGTGCCCTCGTATCAGTTGGATGGACCGGTGGTACGCGACCTGGTTTATGTCGATGGCCGGTATGCCGCGGGACTGTCTTCGCCGGAGGCCGGGTCCAATGGCGTCACCTCCGCCAGCTTGGCCTCGATTACCTCTGACACTGCCCTCGATCTGGAGAGCCAGGTCGGCCGCTATGCGCCCCTGGATGACGACGGGTTCGCCGCGCTGAACACGGCTTTTCTCCATGACGGGGCCTACATCCACGTTCCCGACGGCCATGGGGAGAAGGTGGTCATATGCCTCTCCTATATCACGACCATGAGCTCCGACCCCAAGGTGACCCATCCCCGGACTCTGATCGTCGCCGGACGCAACACGGATGTCACGGTGGTGGAGAGTTACACCGGGCCCAAAGATTGCGTCTACTTCACCAACGCCGTCACCGAGATATCGGTCGGCGACGGAGCGCGGGTGGACCACTACCGGCTGCTTTTGGAAGGCGAAA
>CAYMZL010000496.1:0-1997 GCA_964394825.1 uncultured Dehalococcoidia bacterium
AAGCTTGTCCGGCTCTATCTAGAGCGGGACGGTCACGAGGTGTTGACCGCCAGCGACGGAGCGGCCGGGCTTGAAATGGCCAGAGAGGAACAGCCCAGCTTGATCGTCCTGGACCTGATGCTTCCCAGGATGGACGGCATGGAAGTGTGCCGGGCCCTCCGGGCGGAGTCGCTGGTACCGGTAATCATGTTGACCGCCATGGTTGAAGAGGACGACCGGTTGGCCGGGCTCGATTTGGGGGCCGACGACTACGTGACCAAACCATTCAGCCCCAGGGAATTGGCTGCCAGGGTGCGCGCCGTTCTCCGGCGTACCGCCCGCGACCGGGATGACGCTGGGCCGGTACTGTTGGAGTCCGGGCCCTTCGCCGTGGACCTCAGACAACGGACGGTCAGCGTGGCCGGCACGCCAAACACCCTGACCCCCACGGAATTCCGGCTGATATCCCTGTTGGTCCGGGAACCGGGCCGGACGTTCACCCGGGAACAGATCATTGACCGGGTCTTTGGCTATGACTTCGACGGCTTTGACCGGACCGTGGACGCCCATATGTCCAGTCTCCGCCGCAAGGTGGACGCCGTCCCCGGCACGGCCAAACGGATCCAAACCGTATATGGCAGCGGCTACAGGTTAAACAATGGGTAGATTTTTCTTCAGTCTCCAATTCCGCCTGGTGATGGGCTTCACCATCGTCTTGGCTTTGGCCCTGGCCGGAGTCAGCTTCTACGTGGGCTATGCAGCCCAGAAAGAAGTAGAGCGGTTCGAGGAGAGACAGGAAAACGCCCGCACGGCCCGGGTGCAACAGGTGATCTCCCGGTTCTATTCCAACCGTCGTGACCCGGCCCAGTTGCAGTCTGTTTTGGAGCAAGCCGGCCGGCTGGCGGGGCGGCGGATCATCGTCCGCAACCCGAACGGCGAAGTGGTCGGCGATTCCCATCTACGCTTCGACGGGCGGCGGGAGGGCCCGATCCACGAATCAGGCGCGGTCCCGGTGCTGGTCGGCGGACGGCAGGTTGGTTCGATTTCCTTCACGCCCGACACCGGACCCGAAGGCATCCCCGAGCCGGCGGTGGCCAGCCTGGTTTCCACCGTCAACCGGTCCCTCCTCTGGACCGGTATTGCCGCCGCCACCCTGGGCACTCTGCTGATTTCCGTAGTGTCTCGAAAATTACTGGCCCCAATAAAAAGTCTCAGCGAGACGGCCCAACACCTGGGCCGGGGAGATTTCTCCAGAAGGGCGCCGACTGAAGGGGCCAATGAACTCCGGCAATTGGCTCTGGCGTTCAATTCCATGGCGGCAAACCTGGAGGACGCCGAACGGCAACGGCGCAATCTGATGGCCGATGTGGCCCACGAACTTCGAACCCCAGTTTCCAACATTCAAGGCTATTTGGAAGCGGTCAAAGACGGCCTGTTGCCGCCCGATGAAGGCACCATCGAGACCATCCATGGACAGGTGATTCACCTGGGTCACCTGGTTGAGGACCTGAGACTCCTGGCCCAGGCGGAAGCCGGCGCATTGCAGTTGCACCGCATACCGGCCCGAATGTCCGACGTGCTCCGGGGCTGCGTCGATGCCGTGCGCCCGCGGGCGGAGGCCAAGGGCATAAGAGTGAGCCTGGAAACCGGCGATGCCATGCCCAACGTGGAGATGGACGCCACCCGCATCTCCCAGGTGGTGAACAATCTTTTGGAGAACGCCATCATCCACACTCCGGAAGGGGGCAGCGTCGCGGTCAATGCTGGGGTTGCCGGTGACGGGATGGTCCGGGTGGCCGTGGCCGATACCGGCCGGGGAATCCCGCCCCAAGACCTGGACCGGGTGTTCGACCGTTTCTTCCGGGCCGACCCCTCGCGCTCCAGGGCCACCGGCGGAGCGGGTCTGGGCCTCACCATCGCCAAACAGTTGGTGGAAATCCATGGCGGGATGATCCATGTAGAAAATGTCGTGCCCTCCGGCGCACGGTTCGGCTTCGAATTGCCCATCGCCCCGCCGA
>CAYMZL010000497.1:0-1996 GCA_964394825.1 uncultured Dehalococcoidia bacterium
TGGTCAGCGTGGCCAAGAAGTACATCGGAAGGGGCATGGCCCTATTGGACATGATTCAGGAGGGCAACATCGGACTGATCCGGGCGGTGGAGAAGTTCGACTACCGCAAGGGCTATAAGTTCAGCACCTACGCCACCTGGTGGATCCGGCAGGCCATCACCAGGGCCATCGCCGACCAGGCGCGGACCATTCGCATCCCGGTGCACATGGTGGAAACCATCAACAAATTGATGCGCCAACACCGCCGGTTGCTCCAGGAGTACGGCCGCGAGCCCACCCCTGAAGAGATCGGCCAGGCCATGGAGATCGGCCCGGAGAAGGTTGAAGAGATACTCAAGATATCCCAGGAGCCCGTCTCCCTCGAGACCCCCATCGGCGAGGAAGAGGACTCCCATCTGGGGGACTTCATCGAGGACCGGAACGCATTGGCGCCGGCGGACGCGGCCTCCTTCCAACTGCTAAAGGAGCAGGTGAACGAGGTGCTGCACACCTTGACCGAGCGCGAGGGCCGGGTGCTTCAACTCCGTTTCGGCCTGGAGGACGGACGAAGCAGGACCTTGGAAGAGGTCGGCCGGGAGTTCGGCGTGACCCGTGAAAGAATCCGTCAGATCGAAGCCAAGGCGTTACGGAAATTGCGCCATCCCACCCGTTCGCGGAAACTTAAAGACTTCTTGGAGTAGAAATAACCGCTAAGGATAAAACTGTCACCAGGCGACATAATAACGAATCCCATAACCATGTCGCCTGGTCTCGTCAATATTAGTAAACATCATGCAATATTCTGTTGTTCCCGGCCAAATGACGGTGGTATACTCGGTCCATTCCGAGTTGGGAGGAGGAGTTCGTGGAAGATTCGGCAATGCCCAAATGTTTGAGCTGTGATATTGGGGTTCTCGTCCCTCTCTCGGACTACGGCGGCCAGGGGGCCGCTGTCCATTACAAAGCCTGGGTCTGCATCAACCCAACCTGCGGGTTCAACATCAAGATTCGCAACGGCGATATCTATCTCAACGAGCCCATCTCCCCTGGCGGCATGAACACCCCCAGGGCACGCTAGTCTCTTCATAAGACAATTTCCCAGTACCGCGCTCTCCCTACAGCCATGGGTTTCGGGTGGTGAGGTTTGAAGGAGGTGGCATGGAAGCCGGTTTCGATTATCTGTTTATCCGAGGGCGTCTGCAGCGGCGTATCGCCAGATTCACAGGAATATTTCTTCTAGTGTTCGGTTTTCTGCTGCTGGCGTCGGGCGGCGTATACTACGGCTATTCGGCCAATGCCAAGTCCAACCTGGACGATCTGACGGCCGTCTTGGGACCGAGGACGGTCAACGCCATTTCCGGGAGTTCCGCCTCCAGCGTTAGTCTGTTCCCCGGTAAGGCCGTGACCGCCGACTCTTGGGACAACCTGTTCGGCTACGAGCCCCCCTACCTGAGGGAACAGGCGTTGCTCAGAGGTTTCTCACCTATCGGCGAATCCGGCGTCACCATCGCCGACATCCAGCCTTCCACCAGGATCCTGGTTCCGGCCATCGGCGTGGACTCGACGGTCTCTGAACTGGCCATCTTGGACCTGGGAGACAGCCGGACCTACGAGAGCCCCAACAACACGGTGGGCCACATCCCCGAATCGGCCAACGCCGGCGAGACGGGGACCTCCTGGTTCTTTGGGCACACCGAGAGCCCCATCAGCCGGGAAGGGTCGGTCTTCTTCAATCTGCAGAAGGTCCCGGAGAAGCTGCGCAACGGTGAAGACGTCTTCATCATCACCGACAACGGCGCCAACCAGTTCCTCTACCGGGCGACCTCCAGCCAGGTGGTGCACCAAGACGACCTGCGGTTGGATACGACTCCCAGCGCGGACATAAAGCTGGTGTCCTCTGTGCCACGGTTCGTTTACGACCACCGCCTGGTGATCTCCGGGGAATTGATCGCCCTCAGGTAGGGCTCGTTCAGGCGTCCGGAATCCTTCTCAGCCGTAGATAGGCGAAAAGGCCACT
>CAYMZL010000498.1:0-1994 GCA_964394825.1 uncultured Dehalococcoidia bacterium
GGAATGGTGTAAGGGGCCGAAATGGCTGATTAGGATCGACCGGCTTAACGGCCCTGGCAAGTGGGAAGACCAAAGGGCGGCCTGGCCCGGCTCGGTAACGCCAGCGAAAGGATGTAGGCGGGTTTACATCTTCGCTTCGGCAATCATCCGTGAAGGAGGAGAGAGATATGGCAATAGCAAGGTTGTCCAAGAAATGGCTTGCCGCAATGATTCTTGCAACATTTGTGGCGGGAGGAGCGAGCGCGTCGCTGTTCGCAATAACGGCATGGGCAACAGACCAGTCTGTTGATGTGCAGATACAGTGTAATGGCGATTGGTCGGGTACCCTGAATTGGAGCCTCGATGGAGACAATATCGATCCGGCGGTGGCCCTGGATTGTTCCAACAACCCCAACGTCCGCCTCAATATCGTCGTTCCGACCCAGGGGGCGACCGGGTCCCACGCCAACGAGTTGCGCATCAAGGTGTCCTCCCCTGGAACCTTCGGGGTCACTGGAGCGGTTGTCTCGTCGGACGCGGCATGTGTATTCAACCGGACCTTTGACCCGGGGAATCTGGGGACCATCAAATCATCTTACAATTGCGGCAATGACGGAGGAGGCGGAGACATGTTGTCCAACAAGATTAGGATCCGTTAACGTCGGCCCTATTTCGAGTTGGACCGCAGACCGGCCGAAGAATGGTTTCTTCCCTTTCCCTAATCGCGTGCCCGCAAACCCGAAAAACAGGTCCCGGCTCTCAAGCCGGGACCTGTTTTCATTTACGGATACGTGGGCTGACCCCTAGCGATTAGCCCCCTTCTTCGTGGTCGTAGTAATTCTCGTCCGTGCGCTCCGGGATGGGAGAGTCGGCCTGATTCTTGCCGATCTCTTCGGCGTCCCATAGATGGGAGAACTTGAGCGCCCGGGGACAGTGGCCGTAGGACTCTTCGACCTCGATCAACATCCCCTGCAGGTGTTTGGAACGGTCGTCGGTCTCGTAGAGGGACACTCCCAGGTTCTGGCTTTCCAGTTCCTCTTTGCTGACGATGGTTGCCTTGCCGTTCACCCGGACAGTGTCGTTGATTCCCGGTATGAAGAAGATCAGACCGATGTAGGGGTTGTCGCCGATGTTCTGGTAGGACTGGAAGAGCCGGTTGCCGGCCACGTCGGGGAACAGCAGGTGCTTCTCGTCCAGCACCTTGACGAAGCCGGGCTTGCCGCCCTTGGGGGAGGCGTCGCAGCGGCCCTGGTCCCCGGTGGTGGCCATGACGGCGAAGGGCGCCGCTCGAATGAACTCTTGAACGTAGGGAGTCAGGTGGGATTTGAGCTTCCGGACTGCCCGGTCAGAGGCCGGGCCGAAGGCTTTGTTGAACCGGTTGTCGCCAACAGATTGCCCGGTATTGGATCGCTCAGTGGTTGTCATGGGGTTAGGCTCCTAACTCTATATAGGAAGGTCCCGGACGGCCTGATTTGTTGGTCTTGATTCTAATGGCCCGGCCCTTATTCAGCAAGGGCGGCCGGCGCCACCGCGGCCATGGCCGCCGCCAACCGCTGGCAGTCCGCCATGGAACGGATCCCCACCCGGATGTACTCCGGCAGGCCGAAGGAAGTGCAGTCCCGGACCACCATGCCTTTAGACAAAAGCAGGGACCGCCACTGGGGGGCGTCGCCGACCTTGACCAAGATGAAGTTGGCTTCGGACCGGGGGACCTCCAGGCCCAATGCAGTCAGTTCGGCGGACAGGTATTTCTTGGCGCGGAGCACGGCGTCTCTGGCCCTGGGCAGATATCCGGCGTCTTCCAGAGCGGCGATGCCCGCTTTCTGGGCCAGACCGTTGACGCTCCAATCGGGCTGGTAATCCCGGAGCGAAGAAACCACATCTTCGGAAGCCAGGGCGTAACCCAGGCGGAGGGCGGTCTGGGCGTAGTCCTTGGTCATGGACCGCACCAATATCACGTTGTCCCGCTCCAGCAATTCCAAAGACTCCCAGGGGTTTTCCACGAAGGACAGGTA
>CAYMZL010000499.1:0-1988 GCA_964394825.1 uncultured Dehalococcoidia bacterium
CGACTCGAAGACCGGGACGGACAGCCTCTCAGCCAGGGCCACCAAGGCGTGGAAGCCCTCGGCGCTCCTTCCTGAGGAGTCGGCCACGATTACCGGGTTCTTGCTCTGGGCTATCAGGTCCGCCACCCGCTCGATGACGGAGGAATCGGGCCGGGTCTTGGGGGCCAGGGGCTTGTTCTTGATGCCGGTGGGCGGGGACCACTCTTCCAGCATCACTTCCATGGGGATGTTCAGGAAGGTTGGACCTTTCGGTGTTCGTTGGGCCATCTCTCCGGCGCGGCTGACAGTCTCATACAGCACCTCCGCGCTGGTTACCCGGCTGCTGAACTTGGTGATTGATTCCACCAGACGGTTGGGCCCGCCGACGATGCTCAGGTTGCGCAGCCACTGGGGGCCGGGGTCGAAACCGTCGGCCTCGCCGTAAGTGGAGGACTCACCCGAGCAAACAAGCATGGGCACCTCTCCGTGCATGGCGCCGTGGATGCCCATGGAGCCCTGAAGCACGCCCACTCCCGCGTGAAGCAACACCGCCTGCATCCGGCCGGTCATCTTGGTGTAGCCTTGGGCCATGGCCACCGCCAAGGTCTCGTGCCAGCAGTTGATGTACTTGGGTCCGGGCTCTTCGTTGATGGCCTGCTTGGCCAAAGCCTCCCACACCGACGGCCACTCGGAGCCGGGCGAGGATATGATGTAGTCCACGTCGAGCTTGCGCAGGGCCTCAAGAATGGCGTCGCCGCCGTCTTTGCGATCAGGCATCGGAGAGTCCTCCCAATGGTGTGCGTTTCGGTCGGCCGTGGGGATTTTCCGCTCATTATACAGAGTCTGAGCAACCTTGACGCCGGTGCTCTCCGAATATATCCTCAGCCGCGCGAGACTCGACCAATAAACCCCCGTTGGAGGAGCCATGGCCCAGAACACGCCCCAGGGATTCCCCCAGGGATTCATCGATGTCCACGCCCACATCGCGCCGGTGAGCTTCCTGAAAGAGGTCCAGAGGTCGGCCAAGACCTTCGGTGTGGAGGTCGAGGAGACCGACGCCGGCCACGCCCTGACCTTTCCCGGTCTACCCACCCTGCGGGCGGCGGGCGGCAGTCTGTCCGAGACGGAGACCCGCTCCGCCTGGATGCGGGAACAGGGAGTGGGGTCCCAGTATCTGGCCGCTTGGTTGGATATCCAGGGGTACACACTGCCTCCGGAGAAAGAGGCCGACTGGGTGCGGTTGTTGAACGAGCACATGGTGCAGACGGTCAAGGACAGCCGCGGGGCCTTCCGCACCATTGCCGCGGTGCCCATGCGGGACGGCGAGCGGGCGGCCCGGGAGTTGGAGTACGCCGTGAAGACGCTGGGGATGTTGGGGACCATGCTGCCCAGCGACCCGGCCGACATCGACGTGGCCGACCCGAGCTTGGAGCCTTTGTGGGCGGTGGCGGAGGAGCTGGATGTGCCGGTGATGCTCCACGGGGCTTCCCACAGCAAATGGCCCCAGGTCGGGCCCAGTTATCTGGCCTTCAGCCTGGGGAGAACCCTGGACACCACCATCTTGGCGGCCAAGCTGATCCACTCCGGGCTTCTGGACCGCCATCCCAGGTTGAAGCTGATGCTCTGCCACGGCGGGGGGTTCCTGCCCTACCAGATCGGCCGGTTGGACGTGGCCTACCGCCGGGGCATGGAGAAGGTGACGGAACTGGAACGGGGCGGACTCGAAGAGTACATGTCCATGCTCTACTACGACACGGTCACGGTTAACCCCCGCTCGCTGCGGTTGCTGCTGGACCTGGCCGGACCGGAACACGTGCTTTTGGGTTCGGACTGGGTCTGGGCGGCCATGAGCGGCGGCCTGATGGACGCCGTGGACAACATCGGCCTGGACCGGGCGGACAAGGACCGCATCTGCCGCCAGAACGCCCTGGACCTCTTCGGGGGATGAACGGCGGAGATGGCGTGATAAGACGTAGGGGCATCCCGATTCATCGGGACCGTGCCCCTAC
>CAYMZL010000500.1:0-1969 GCA_964394825.1 uncultured Dehalococcoidia bacterium
CCAACGAAGGTCAGGTGCGCGAGGCGAAGGTCACCGAGTTGAAGGACGATGCCGGCATGTGCGACTTGGTGGCGGTCCTCACGGATGAAGCTGATGATCCCGGCGGGATTGTTGCCAACAAAAGGTGGCGGAAGTTCCTGGTCCAGAATGTGGATCACAACGTCAACAAGACGCGGCGGACCTGGCACTTCTAGGCTTCCCGTCTAATCTCTCCAGCTCCACCCCGACATCGCGAGTAATGCAGGTCTCGCGAGATCCGTCACAACGAAAGGGCCGAGGGATGATTCCCCCGGCCTTATTCTCTAGGGATTTTACTTTCTTGCCGGAACCGATTTCAACCATTGGCGAACGCCTCCGTGCCAGGAGCAAGTCCCTTGCCGATGTTCGCTAAAGCTGTACGTGCCATCACGGCACAGGGCCGTTGGTTCCGGGTCAGGCCAAAGGTAAAGCCCGGCTATAATCGCCGCCAAAATAACCGTACCTGCTAACCAGGGAGCCCATCGCTTTAACCGTCTGTTTGGATTCGTCGGCTGCGTCATCAATCACGTAATCAGGCTAGCAGCCCAGTAGTACCCAACCGCCGCCGGCATCGCGCTTCCCGAGACGCCGGCCGCTCCCCACCAAACGTCGCCCTTCCAGACCGCCATCATCCCGGCGACCACATCCAACGGCCCGAACACCACCGGCACGGCAGCGAGGGCCACGGCGGCGCAGGCCAGGCTGGTGATCGCCGGTAGTCGACCGGGGTTTGTGGTTTTATTCTCCATCCGTCACGGCACATATTCCGTGATGTCCCGTTCAGAAAACCCACGGAGGTCAGACTCCAGGTAATTTCGGAACCCTTTGGCAAACTCAATAACATTTGTTTTTCCGCGATGGAATGCCTCCACTTTCGCTTGGAATCTCACGAGTGATTCCTTTGTTGGATTCGTATCCTGTCCTATGAAGTGGACAAAATGAAATTCATTCGGGGGGATAGACTCGCCCATCAGATCAAGTAAGTCTATGTCAAACCCACTGGTACCAATTACCAAATAGTTTTTGCACTCCTTCAAGAATCCCTCGGCAAACTCGAAGTGGCTCCTCGGGCACACTACATCCGATATCCCTTTGCCGGCCAGCGGCGCTGTCAATATCGGGTATAGCCAATGTCCTCTGCGAGGGGTGGCCGTGTATTCAACCTGGTCAATCACCATAATTTCTGAATCAGGAATTTTACTCAACACATCTTCCGCCAAAATTGCCGCTTCCCAAGGTTCGTTTGGGTTCTTGGTCACCGACCGAAACCAGTTGATCGAGCCGTGCAACTTAACAACTTTTGCGGCTCGATGAGGCTCTATATACTGTCCCAATTCCGTAAAACTATAGGCGGTTGGGTCGTAGTGTGTCAGCGCCCTCTCCAACAAGTTGTCGTAGTTCAATATCAGGAACAAGACCTCGTAGGAGCGCTCCGCCAACAACTCGTGGACCAACGCAATATATGAACCGGGATCGGGCGTATATTGGTAGCCACAGAGATACAGAAGGTCCCGGAGGTATGGGGGAACATGGAGATATTGCCGCTTGGTTGCATCGTCTGATTCGTACGCGAAATAGCGCAAGCATTCTTCCAGCCCTCCTTTTCGCTTAAGCTGGGTCGGTAACAAATTGGCTATGTACCGAGCCCCGGTGTATGGCTCCATGATTGCCCAAAACCTTTGGTTTTGAGTGTCGAACAACGAATTCGCCAAAGGCGGACGATATGCGATTGGGTCGTTGGCGGTTCCAACCCCTCTGACGTCAAACGAGGCACCCGCCCCTAAGATTACGCAAACTTTTTCTCGATTTTGCAACATCTCACCGCTCTGCCTTATTTAGTAATGATTACCAGAATGTTAACACCGAGCGTAGAAGAAGCCGGGGAACTCTCCCCCGGCTTCTTTTCCTAGGCCCGAACCAATCTCCCGAGATCCTACGGCACTTCGTCTGG
>CAYMZL010000501.1:0-1954 GCA_964394825.1 uncultured Dehalococcoidia bacterium
ACACTACGACGGGCCGCGCGAGGGCCGGATGCGGGCCCGAAAGGCGGTGTTTTTCGACGGGTTCAGGACCACCCTGGGCCTGGGGCGTGGGTCCGCCGCCAAGATACTTCCGATGCTCCTATTCGGGGCCGCCATGGCCCCGGCGATAATAATCGCGCTGATCGCCTCACTATCGGAGGGACAGCTGGAACTCCCCGGTCACGACGATTACTACCAGGTCGTCTCCATAGTCCTGTTGATCTTCTCGGCCATCATCGCTCCCGAGCTTCTGTGCCCGGACCGGCGCAACGGCGTGATCAGCCTATATCTGGTAAGGCCGTTGAGCATCACGGATTATCTGGCGGCCCGGTGGCTGGCCTTCTTCGCCATCACCCTGCTTTTGGTGTATTCGGGACAGATGGTGTTGCTGGCCGGCCTGGTCCTGTCGGCGGCCGACCCATTGGAGTACCTACAGGACAATTGGCTGGATATCCCCCGCATCCTGGGGGCCGGGTTCCTGCTGGCCGCCTTCATAACCACGCTGCCGCTGGCGGTGTCGGCTTTCACCGACCGCCGGGCATATGCCGCGGCTTTCGTGATCGGTCTCTTCGTCATATCCGCTGCGGCCGGCGACATCCTTACTCATTGCAGTGAAGGCCAAGGACGTGGCTTACAATGCGAGCCCATAACCGGCGACGCGGCCAAGTGGTATGGACTGGTGTCCGTGAGCCGGGTGCCCACCAACATCAATAATATGATATTCGATGTTGAGGACGAAGGCTGGCGCTCCCAGCTTACCGCCGAGCTACCGCGGACCGTGCCCGTCGGGTGGTACGTCATCTTTACTGGGGGACTTGGCGCCGCCCTCTGGTGGCGGTACCGGAGGATCACGGTATGAACGAGTCTCAGGCCCCGGTAATCGATGTACGGGGCGTTTCGAAATGGTTCGGCAGCGTGGTGGCCGTCAACGACGTCAGCTTTCAAGTCCAACCCGGCATCACCGGCCTGCTGGGCCCCAACGGGGCCGGGAAGTCGACCATTCTCCACATGATCACCGGCAAAGCCGCCTGCTCAGAGGGTGAGGTGACGGTCCTGGGGCAACCGGCGCGAAACAACCCGGAGCTATACCGTAGTATCGGCGTAATGTCTGAGCACGAAGCTGTCTACGGGTTCTACACGGGCCGGGAGTTCGTCGAGTTCGCCGCCAGGCTGCACGGGCTGCGCTCCATGTCCGGCCCGGTGGACCGGGCCATCGGACTGGTGGGCCTCGAGGAAGCCCAGCACCGAAAACTTGCCACCTATTCCCGGGGCATGCGCCAGCGTATGCGGCTGGCGGCGGCGTTGGTGCACGACCCCCAGGTGTTGGTCCTCGACGAACCGCTAAACGGCACCGACCCACGCCAGCGGCTGGATTTCCACGACACAATGGTCCGCCTCGCGGAGGAAGGCCGGACGATCCTCATCTCCTCCCACATCCTGGAAGAGGTCGAGACCCTGGCCTCCACGATCCTGTTGATGGTCAGCGGCAAACTGGCTGCGGCCGGCGACTTCCGGGCCATCCGGGAGAAGTTGGATGAGCAGGCCTACAAGGTGCGGGTGGTGACCGATTCCCCGCGCCGGATGGCAGCCGCGCTGGCCGGGACCGATGACGTCGATTCGATAAGCATCGGCGAAGACGGCGAACTGACCGTTCTGAGCCGGAACGTCACCGCGCTGCAACGGTCCATCCCCCGGCTGGCCCAGGAGCAGGGCATACGTTTGATGCGGGTAGAGCCCCTGGACGACTCCTTAGAGAGTATCTTTAGCTACGTGGTCGACCGCTAGATGGGCGTCATATTCGGGCTGTCCATACGCCAATTGACGGGCCGCTGGCGGGTCACATTGGTCCTGTTGCTTGCGGCCTTGCCGGTGGGGCTGGCGGTCATAGTCCATTTCGCGGCCACGGGCGAGACCGAGGCCGAATTCAACCGCAATT
>CAYMZL010000502.1:0-1943 GCA_964394825.1 uncultured Dehalococcoidia bacterium
GTCCTCGATGCCCTGACCGGTTAGAGCGGCTGTCAGTAAAACCGGCGGGCTCCATTTGGGACTGACGGCGGACAGATGGAGCATCCCCGTGATGGCCGTCGCCATCTGATCGGCCCCGTCCCGGTCCGCCTTGTTTACTACGTAAACGTCGGCGATCTC
This sequence comes from uncultured Dehalococcoidia bacterium, assembly GCA_964394825.1. Taxonomy (GTDB): domain Bacteria; phylum Chloroflexota; class Dehalococcoidia; order Lucifugimonadales; family UBA3495; genus UBA9611. The sequence goes on from CAYMZL010000502.1 coordinate 160, forward strand.
CATCACTCCCGCTTTCAGTGTCTGGATCGCGTCTCCCGATTCGGGGTTCAACGCCACCACCACCGTGTCCGCCACGCCTATGATGCCAAGTTCGGTCTGCCCGACACCCACCGTCTCGACCAGTATCAGGTCGGTTCCGGCGGCGTCGAGCGCCCGGACCATGCTTTTAACGATCCGAGGCAACCCGCCCGTTTGGCCCCGAGTAGCCACGCTGCGGATAAAGACCCCGGAATCCAGATAGTGGCGTTGCATCCGGATGCGGTCGCCCAATATGGCCCCACCGCTGAACGGGCTGGTGGGGTCGACGGCGATGATGCCCACGCTTGAGCCCGTCGCTCGAACCAGCTGTGTCAGTTGGTCCACGATCGTGCTCTTTCCTGAGCCGGGAGGGCCAGTGATTCCCACTGTGTAAGCCCTTCCGGTATGCCCGTCAACCGCCTTCATTGCCTCGGCGGCCGCCGGGTCTCCCCGCTCCAACAGGGTGATCAACCTCGATAGCGCCCTTTGTTCGCCTGCCAATAATCTCTGGGCAATCTCAGACATCGGTCAGGCGCTCCGCCGGACGGTGCGGGGGACCAGAAAATCCACTGCCGGACCCCATCGGAATCTAGCATCAGCCAGGCATGGAGTCAAGGCTGAGTTTTGGATATTGAATGAAGCGGAATATCTCATTTCAGGGATGCGATCGAAGTCCCGTATAGGTGTTCTTTTCGGCCGGTCGAATGATACGTTATGACCGAATATGTAAGCCCTTCCGGTATGCCCGTCAACCGCCTTCATTGCCTCGGCGGCCGCCGGGTCTCCCCGCTCCAACAGGGTGATCAACCTCGATAGCGCCCTTTGTTCGCCTGCCAATAATCTCTGGGCAATCTCAGACATCGGTCAGGCGCTCCGCCGGACGGTGCGGGGGACCAGAAAATCCACTGCCGGACCCCATCGGAATCTAGCATCAGCCAGGCATGGAGTCAAGGCTGAGTTTTGGATATTGAATGAAGCGGAATATCTCATTTCAGGGATGCGATCGAAGTCCCGTATAGGTGTTCTTTTCGGCCGGTCGAATGATACGTTATGACCGAATATGTAAGCCGAAACTGAGAATTGTTATGTAAAGTATCGCTAGTCTGGATAATTTTGGGCTGTTTTACCCAGCGGTATCTTGCGCGAAACACCACCGTTTTGAGCATTGACCCGCACTGCCGCGGAAACCTCGATGGGGTTTGACTGGGTGGGAGAAACCGATGCGGCGGTACTGGAAACGCGTGGGGTGGCTCTCGGCCGGTCTAATGATGGAACCGCTGCTGGTTCTCGAAACCCACGGCGTCGGCGGCGATCAACAGGTCGGGCCGGTTGCCCCAGCGTTTCAGGAACCGTCCGAAGTTCTTCCTGCTCAGTTCGTCACGCTGATTGTCATCCAACTCCGTCCACTGGCGGTGTTCGTGGCGGACCAAGGGCAGGGTGGAATCCGCCACCACCCGGAAACCCTTGTCCTTGAACTGGAAGCAATAGTCGATGTCCAAGTTTCGGTAGAACCGGAAGCACTCACGCATCAGCCCAACGGTGTTGACCGTTTCACGCCGGAAAGCCATGCAATATGCCTGCATGGCGTCGGCGTCGCCATCCTCCACCTCGTCGTGAAAATGCTGCATGTCGCCGGTGCTGAGTCCGTAGGGGCCAAAGATACCCACTGTTTCGTCTTCCAACTTCCGGGCGATGGGGTCCAAGATATTCCCGGTGATCTCCGCTGAACCGTCTATGACCACGATGTTGCGGCCACGGCTCTGCTT
>CAYMZL010000503.1:0-1923 GCA_964394825.1 uncultured Dehalococcoidia bacterium
CCACGGGCAGATTATCGACGTAGGCGACGCCGCCCTTCATCACCATCTTGATTCGTTCCTTGTTCCTGAGCACGCCGATGTCCTTCAGAGGGTCGCCGTCCACCACCAGAAAGTCGGCGTATTTGCCGGACTGAACGGTGCCGAAGTTCTTCTCCTGGCCGACGCACTCGGCGGCCCAGCCGGTGGCGGTCTGGATGGCCTGCATGTTGGACATGCCCCGCTCGACCATCAGCTCAATCTCACGGGCGTTGTCGCCGTGGACGAACCCGCCGGCGTCGGTGCCCGAGACCACCTTCACCCCGGCGCTCAGGGCCTGGTGCAGGCTATCCTGGTGGACCTGCGCCAAATGCTGGGCCCGCGCCTTGACGTGGGGGGCGCTGATGGTGGAATGGAACTCGTAGACCTCGAAAGTCGGAGTGAAAAAAGTGTTTTTGTCCGCCATCATCTTGAGCAGGTCAGGGTCATCGGCCAGGTAGCAGCCGTGCTCCACCGAGCCCACGCCGGCCTCGATGCACATGCGCAGTCCGGGGCCGCCGACGGCGTGGCACATGGTGTACTTCTCCTGGGAACGGGCCTCATCGACCAGCGCCTTCACTTCGTCGGGGCCGAAGGCGATGTCCATGGGGCCGTGGCCCTGGCGGGAACTGGCGCCGCCGGTGGTGGCGAACTTGATCACGTCGGCCCCCACCCGCACCATCTCCCGGACGATGGCCCGGACGGCCTCTGGGCCGTTTGCCACTCCCGGCGGGCTCATGGGGTCGTTGTTGAAGGCGTTCCGGTGACCCGAGGGCGCAACCCGGTCGCCGATGCCCCCGGTGGGCGAGATGATGTTGACGGCGGTTAGCAGCCTAGGGCCGTTGATCAGTCCCTCATCCACGGCGTACTTGAACCCGGCGTCCAGCCCGCCGGCGTCGCGGATGCAGGTGTAGCCGGCGGCCAGGGAGTCTTCGATCGCCTTGGCGGTCTTGATGTGGTTCAGCGAGGCCGGTTCCTCGATCTCCCACCGGCTGACCAAGCTGTAGTTCTTGTGGGCCAGGTGGTCGTGGGTGTCGATCAGGCCGGGAAGCAGGGTTAGGCCGCGCAGGTCGATCTCTTCCGTACCCGGAGGCAGGGTGACCGCCGCTCTCGGGCCCACCTCTTTTATACGCTCGCCGTCGATCAAGATGGCCGAGTCTTTCAGCACCGGGCCTCCGGCGCCGTCGATCAGGTCGGCTCCAATTAACGCTTTCATGGCCTACCTCGCTCTGTGTCAGGTGTGGGTGCGGCGTACCCGCAGGTTGGGCAGATGCTAATTAAGGCGTGGGCCGGTGTCAAGGGCCGTCGGCTCACCGGTGCCCGCCGCACCTGATTCAGGAGAGTTTTCGCCCAATCCGGCGCGTCCCGCCAGACCAACCGGTGCGGGGGTTTGGCTATAATCACTGGCGTGCGGAATGCCCCAGGCGACGGGGTTTGGCGTTCCAGCCTATCGTGTCCCAGATGAATATCCGTTGCGTGGGATGGGCGGATTGAGAAATAGCCTACCGGCAAGAATCCTCATTTTGGCCCTGATGGTCCTCATGGGCCTGATGGCGTTAATCATCGGCTGCGGCTCCTCCGACGGCGCTAAGATCACATTTGTGTCTGAGGTGGACGGCGACGCCGAGATCTATGTCATCGACCCCAAAACGGGCGAAGCCAGGCCGCTGACGGACAACCGAAGCCGGGATTTCAACCCGGTCTGGTCGCCCGACGGCAAGCAGGTGGCTTACGTTTCCGATGAGGCCGGCGATCTGGAAATAAACGTGGTTGACCGCAAGGGCGAAGCCATCAACCGGTTGACCAACATTCCCGGCGACGATGATGCGCCCCTTTGGTCCCCCAGTGGAAAGAGCCTGGCCTTCATCTCCAACCAGGATGGCAACGCAGAGGTCTATCTGATGGCTG
>CAYMZL010000504.1:0-1919 GCA_964394825.1 uncultured Dehalococcoidia bacterium
CGGTCCTCCCCAATCTGATAGATTCGCCGCAGATAGCATATGGCCGATAACCTTGACCGACAGATGCTGCTGGTGGCCTTCTTGCAGGCCTCCAACTGCTCCAACTACACCGGCTCCTGGCGGCACCCGGACACCGTTTCCGGGTTCATGGACCTGGAGTTCTACCAGGACATTGCGGCCACGTTGGAGCGGGGCAAATTTCACCTGGCGTTCATCGACGACCGGTTGGCCATGCCCAGCCGCTATGGCGATTCCTTCGAGGAAGCGGTGGAGCACGGCGTCCGGGTGGTGAAACTGGACCTGGTCCCCATCCTCACCGCCATGGGTCTGGCAACCAAGAATTTGGGACTGGGCGCAACCTATTCCACGACCTACTACTCGCCCTTCCACGTGGCCCGGCTGTTCGCTTCGCTGGACCACTTTACCCACGGGAGGATCGCCTGGAACGTGGTGACCTCCCTCAACGATTCCGAGGCCCAGAATTTCGGGATGGCGGAGCACCTGGAGCACGACGACCGCTACGACGTGGCCGACGAGTTCATGGAGGCCGCCGGCAAACTGTGGGACTCCTGGGAGGACGGGGCGGTGCTGCTGGACAAACAGACTGGAAGGTTCGCCGACCCGGAGAAAGTACACCGTGTCGACTACTCAGGGGAGTGGTTCCAGGTTAGGGGCCCGTTGACCGTGCCCCGGTCTCCCCAGGGCCATCCCGTGCTGATCCAGGCGGGTCAGTCGGAAAGGGGCCGGCAGTTCGCCGCCCGTTGGGGAGAGCTGCTGTTCGTGATCTACCCCACCCCCGAGGCCTGCAAGGCCTACCGCGACGACCTCCGCCGGCGGGCGCAGGCGGCGGGCCGGGACCCGGACGCGGTGAAGGTGGCCCCGGCGGTGTACGTGGTGGTTGACGAGACGCCGGAAAAAGCGCAACAAAAGTTGGACCGGATAGAGAGCTTGGCCAACCAGGTGGACTCGCTGACGCTGCTCTCCGAGGTCTTCAACTACGATTTTGCCCAGCATCCCGTGGACGAGCCCTTATCCGAGGAGATACTGGCGTCGATGACCGGCCTGAGGGGGTTCTTGGACCGGGTGATTGGTCTAAGCGGGACCAAGAACCCAACCGTCAACGACTTCATCAAGTGGTCGGGCCGTGGCACCCTCCGCGAACTACCACTGTTCACCGGCGCTCCGGCCCAGGTTGCCGACCAGATGGAGTCCTGGTTCCAGGCCGAAGCCTGCGACGGTTTCGTCCTCGCCGCCACCCACATGCCCGGCGCGTACCAAGACTTCGTCAACCTGGTAGTCCCCGAACTCCAGCGCCGCGGATTATTCCGCCAAGACTATTTTGGCGGCACCCTGCGCGACAATTTGGGCTTTGCGCGGCCTTAGGGTCCGAAGCCTCTCCCTCCTAGCTCGGTATCCCCTGGTTCCCTACTGTCTTTTGCGACGTTGACAACAAATTTACGCGATGTGCAGTCGCTCAGTGTAAAATCAACTCACCATAACTGTGACCAAGTACCTGGTGGAAAATTCAGCCCAACTAATTCCGCTCGTGGTGAGCTTGTCGAACCACCCACTGTGCGCCCTTCGACTGGCTCAGGGTGAGCGGATGATTCCACCGGCAATATACGAATTTTGGTACTACAGTAATACCAATGTGAAACCCGCAGAGGGTACGTAGTTATCTATGTAGATTTCACCTTGGCTTTAGTTCAGTTGCTTACTTGTATAACACGCAGCTAGGATAAAGCACACCTTCTTTTGCAAAAGGGAACAAAACTCATGGTCCAGTCGTGGGCCGGTCATTCGTTCCGCATTCGTTCCGCGGCCGGTACGTGTATCTATGTAGGTTTCACCTTGGCTTTAGTTTAGTCGTGGGCCGGTCATTCGTTCCGCATTCGTTCCGCGGCCGGTACGTGTATCTA
>CAYMZL010000505.1:0-1910 GCA_964394825.1 uncultured Dehalococcoidia bacterium
GTTCCTGGTCAGTGTTGCTTCAGCGGCAACGAGATTCTTCGGCTGACGCCTCAGAATGACAGGGACTGAGGTGATTCTGCGAGGACAAGTACCTTGCCATATCCAATCATCGAGAATTTGCTGGCCCACATTTCGTGATAGCTTCTCGCACCCGCTATCCCATCGGCCCACCTTCGAGAGATAGGGGCCGGTCAGTCCAGTTGGGTGGCGAACCGCTCCGGGGAGTAGCCCTGGATGGACAGGGCAGTCTCGCCGGTGGTCATCAGGTCGGCGATGGACTTGCCGATCCCGGGGGCCAGCAAGATGCCCTTCTTACCCGCGCCGGTTGCCAGATAGACGTTCTCCCAGCCGGGGGCCATCCCCAATACCGGCAGCCAGTCGGGGGTGACGGGCCGCAGGCAGGCGGTGTGTTGCACTAATCTGGCGTCGGCTAGGTCGGGCACCAACCGCGCCACCCGCTGCCTGATCTCGCGGGCGGCCTGCTCGGAGGGTTCCCGGTCGAATCCCTTCCAGTCCTCAGTGGTGCCGCACCAGTTCAGGCCGTCCAGCTTGGGGTAGATGGCGCCGCCGCCACCGGAGATGTCGTGCTTGAACGGTTCGCCCTTGTTCTCCAAGCGGATTATCTCGCCTTTCAAAGGGTCCACCGGGATATAGACGCCCAGCCAAGACTCGGCCCTTCGCGACCACGGCCCCATGGCCATCACCACCTGACCGCAGGACATCTCTCCATCAGACAGGACCACCCGGTCCACCTTTCCGCCGCTGCCCTCCAGGCTGCGGACGTTGCCGGCGCGGACGGTGGCGCCCATCTTCTCCGCCGCCGCCGCCAGGGCCTTGGTGAAGTCGTGGCTGTCCACCGCGTTGTTCCCATAGGCGTACGTCCCGCCGAGGACCGCGGGGCTGATCCGGGGCTCCAGTTTGGCGATCTCCTTCGGTTCCAGCCAACGCGCTTCGAACCCCTCCACTCCTTCAAACAGCGTCACCGACGCCCGCAGGTCCTCCAAGTCCGGCTCCTCCAAGGCTAGGTCTATCTTGGCCACGGTCCGGTTCTGGTAGTCGATGCCCGACTGTTCTTTCAGTCCGTCGTACAGGCCCAAGTGAAGCTGGAAGGACTCCCAGCCGAAGGCGCCCAAGGGGCCGGGGATACCGATACCGGTCAGTGGGTTCAGCCCTCCGGCGGCGTACCCCGAGGCCTGATTGCCCACGCCTTCCCGCTCGATGATGGTGGATTTCACCCCAGATTGGCCCAGGTAGAAGGCCACGGCGCAGCCCGCCGCTCCTCCTCCGATGATTGCAACGTCTGTGGTCTCAGCCATGATTACTTCACCCGCGATTTGATTCCCATTTTAGATGTCAAAACCGGCGGGGGAGCGCCCCCATCTCCGATTCCGTCGTGAGTCTCGTCCCGATTAATCGGGACGGACCTAACCTTCCCCCACGAGGAAGCCTTGCCTCAAATCTGTCATTCTGAGGCGTTAGCCGAAGAATCTCGTTGCTAACATACCAACACTGACCGAGAACAACGAGACCCCTCGCTACACTCGGGGTGACAGAACCCGTGGCGTCCTGTTGCCGCTAGGTCTAAGATGGACGGAGAGTCAGGAGGTTTCGATGCCCATCTACGAGTATTACTGCGGCAACTGCGGCCAGGAGTTCGAAGTGCTCCGGCCGGTTTCCCAGTCGAGCGAGCCAGCTAATTGCGGGACCTGCGGCAACCCGGGCGAGCGCCAGCTTTCCAACTTTGCCTTCAAGTCCAACACCTTCACGTCACCCAAGTTCAAAGCGTCCCTGGAAAAGCCCATGCGCGCCCGGGACCGACAGCCCGCCAAGGACTCTGACTAGAATTCGATTCAAAAGGTGGTTCGACAAGTCCGATTCCATCGAGACTCTCGACTCCGGTCGGAGCTCAC
>CAYMZL010000506.1:0-1907 GCA_964394825.1 uncultured Dehalococcoidia bacterium
TCCTTGATCCAGGGATCGTTGCTGCGGGGGTAGTCCAGGAGTTCTCCGGCGCTGAAGAAAAGGGACAGTTCCCGCCGGGCCGACTCCGGGCTGTCCGACCCGTGCACCAGGTTCCGGCCGATGTCCAGTCCCAGGTCACCCCGTATCGTCCCCGGCGGTGATGCCGTTGGGTCCGTCTGACCCATGGTGTTCCTGACCGCCTCCACCGCGTTGTCCGCCTCCCAGGCCATGGCCACCACCGGGCTGGAAGTGATGAACTCCACCAACCCGGCGAAGAAGGGCCGGTCCACGTGTTCGCCGTAGTGTCGGCGCGCCAATGCGTCATCCACCTGCATCAGTTTCATTCCAACCAGTTTCAGGCCGCGCCGCTCCAGACGGCTGATCACCTCTCCGATGAGGCCACGCTGCACCCCATCGGGCTTTACCAGCACCAAAGTGCGCTCCATATCTTCTATTCCTCCGAAGTCCTTTTGCCGTCTTTGATCTCTTCAGGTCCGGGTGCTCGCCGAGTCTTCCATCTTGAAATGGACGCCCCGGGACTCCATATCCCACATGAATGGGGCCGGGTCCAGGACCTCGGGCGCGATCACGCCGGGGCCGGGCAGTTCGCGGGAGACCAGGAGCCCCGCTCCGACCACCAGGCACGAGGCCGTGGCCAGGGCGATGTCCCCCGGCGGAAATGAATAGGTCATTGTCAATTCCGCCGGCCGGCCGTTCCTGATGCCTTTCACCCGCACCTGCCGGGGCAACCTCCCCGGGTCTGTACTCTCCCCGCCGGGCCGCGGCCCGGCCAGGACCGCCGCCGACAGGGCGGCAGGAGAAACCGAAATTTCGTCAACCGTAAGCGGTTGATCGGAGGCGAACCCGGCGTCGATCAGGCTTTTGAGTGTCTCAGTCGTGGCCGGATCGGAAAATCCCCGCCACAACGACGCATGACGCAGACCGCCGAAAGACCGGGGAATGGTCACCGTTTCCAGTCCCACGGTGTAACAACGAATGTTACCCCAAGGGGCCGGGAATGCAATGTCTTGGAATTCCGACATGCCCGGCGACTCGGTCCACCTTCCGCGGTCATAGAGCAGGGCCGGTTGCCCGAAAAGGGCCAGCCGGTGCCGCCAGACGCCTTCGCTGCGGTAGGTGGCGTCGTTCACCAAGAAAAAACGCACCTCCTCCACAACGTCCATCCGGCCGGCCATATGGCGGGCCACCACATTGGTCTGACCGGGACTGGCGCCAAGGCCCGGCAGGACACCCACCCCACGGTGCCTGGCCAAGGAGGCCAGGTACTCGGATTCGAAAACTCTCTGCAGGGATTCCACATCGTCGTTGATGTCGGCGTACGGGACCCCGGCTTCCACCACCGTGCGCATCAGGGACAGGGTGTCCCGGCCGAAGGGCCCGGTGGCGTTCAGCACCACCGAAACGCCGTTCAGGGCGGCGGTGACTTGGTCTTCTTGACGGCAGTCCAATCGGACTGCGGTAACCCGGCCGTCTAAGGCCTCGGCCAGACTGTCCGCCCGGTGGACCTGGCGGTCGGCCACGATGACGTGCTGAAATCTAATGTCTTCAAGCAATAGCCGCGCGGTGGCAGTGCCCATGGTCCCGCAGCCGATCAATAATGCCGTGATTTCGGGCATATTTACCGGGTCGGGCTTTGGGGGACCCGGTCCCGTTGTTTGGGGGCGCCGATGCTGGGCATCCTCAGGTATTCCGGTTGCAGGGTCGTGATGTCGCTGGTTTCCCCGGCGGCCAGTCTCTCCCGTCCGATCGCCGCCAGGGCCCACACTCTCGCCGCCGGGACCGGCCGGACGATCTGGGCCTCGGCCCCCCATGCTCCGGCGATCTGGTCTTGCCAGGCGGTCACGCCCTCGCCGCAAAAGACGGCCGGGCCGGTTATCTCGGCCAGC
>CAYMZL010000507.1:0-1907 GCA_964394825.1 uncultured Dehalococcoidia bacterium
GCTGGGTCCACAGCGCTTTCATCACGTCGATGATCTCGGTGAACCGGCGCACCCGTTTCTCTGGGGAGATGCCGAAGGGCAGCATGTCGTTGGGGTTGCCGCCCAGGCCAAGTCCAACGATCAGCCGGCCGGCGCTCAGGTGGTCCAGGCTTCCCAGGCTCTTGGCCAACTGCACCGGGTTGCGGAGGGGAGCGACGATCACCGAGGTGCCCAGCCGCACCCGTTCCGTGATGCCGGCCAGGTACGAAAGCAAGGTCACCGGCTCAAGGATGGGAACGCCGCCGGTGATTTGTTCTTGAGTCCAGATACTTTCGTAACCCAGGGCCTCGGCCCGATTCGCCCACCGCTCGACCAGCGGCAGGTCGATGGGCCCGTCGAAGAACACCTGGGGTACAGAGATCCCCCAGCTCACTTTTCCGGCCATTGCCATGTCTCCTTCTGGCTGACTGCCCCGATGAAATTGGGGCTGTTAGCTGACAGCTACCCCGCCCTGGCGGTAATGACGTCAAACCCGGTGTAGGGGCGCAGGACCTCGGGAATCACCACCGATCCGTCGGGCTGTTGGTAGTTCTCCAGGATGGCGATCATGACCCGGGGCAGGGCCAAGCCGGAGCCGTTCAGTGTATGGGGCAGGCGGGGGCGGCCGCCCTCCTCGGCCCGGTAGCGGGTGTTGGAGCGGCGGGCCTGGAAGTCGGTGCAGTTCGAGCAGGAGCTGACCTCCAGCCACTCCTGGCACCCGGCGGCCCAGACCTCGATGTCGTAGGTCTTGGACGATGCGAAACCCATGTCGCCGGTGCAGAGTTGCCGCACCCGGTGGGTGAACCCCAGCTTCCGGCAGACGTCCTCGGCGTCGTCCACCAGTTGTTCCAGTTCCTGGTTGGAGGTCTCGGGGTCCACGAACTTGTACATCTCAACCTTGTTGAACTGGTGCACGCGCTTGATGCCCCTGGTGTCCCGGCCCGCGGCCGCCTTCTCCCGGCGGAAGCATGGGGTCTGGGCCACGTACTTGATGGGCAGGGTGTTGGCGGGGATAATCTCGTCCCGGTACAGGCTCGTTATTGGAACTTCGGCGGTGGGTATCAGCCAGAGATCATCTTCTTCATCGTGGTAGAGGTTTTCGGCGAATTTGGGCAGGTTGCCCGAGCCCTCCATAATCTCCCGTTTCACCACCGCCGGCAGCGAGACCTCGGTGTAGCCGTGCTCTTGGGTGTGGAGGTCCAGCATCCAAGAGATCAGCGCCCGTTCCAGCTTGGGGCCGTAGCCCAACATCGTGTAGAACCGGCTTCCAGCCAGCTTGGTCCCCCGTTCAAAGTCGATGATTCCCAGTTGCGGGCCTACGTCCCAGTGGGGTTGGGGAGTGAAGTCCATTACCGGGGGCTCGCCGCTCTGGCGGACGATTATGCTGCCCGACTCGTCTTCGCCCACTGGCACGTCAGGTTGGGGCAGGTTGGGCAGTTCCAGCAGCAGCGCGTTGATCTGGTCTGCCAGGTCCTTGGTCTGCTGGTTGAGGGCGTCGGCCTGATCGCCGATCTTCCGCATCTCGGCCCTTATCTCTTCCGTGGCCTCCTGGCCTTGGGAGCGCATTCGCCCGACCTCTTTGCTGACGCGGTTCCGCTCGGCGTTCAGGTGGTCGCGCTGGGTGATGGCTTGGCGTGCCTGGGCGTCCAGTTCCAGTACCTCGGTGATGGGGTCTTCCTCGCCCCTGGTCCGGAGGGCGCGGCGCACCTCATCGGGGTGCTCACGTATGTGCTCGATGGATAACATTCGTCGTCTCTGGGTGCTTATTCCGGGACTGTTTCGCCGGTGTCCTCTTCCATGGAAACGTCCCTTTGGGACTGGGGCCGCATCTGGGGGAACAGCAGCACGTCGCGGATGGCCGGCTGCCCGGCCAACAGCATGACCAACCG
>CAYMZL010000508.1:0-1894 GCA_964394825.1 uncultured Dehalococcoidia bacterium
AGGATGCCCATCTCCCAAAGGGCCGGCAGCAACTGAGCGTGGCCGGGGACCACGGCCTGCTCTTCGCCGTAGACCATCTTGAATAATATGGCGTTGTGCATCGGGTTGGCCACGCTCCAGACGGTGATGATCACCCGGCGGCGGGCGGCTGCTTCCAATTTGGCGGCGAAGCGATCGATGTCACGGACGAAATAGGTCACGTTGGCGGCAAGCACCACATCCCCTTGCACGCCGTCCGAATCCAGCCAGTCAGAAAGAACAAAGCTGGCGTTGGATATCCCAGCCTCGGCCATGGACTCCTGGAATTCTTGGCCCATTCCGGGGGAGGGATCGACGTTGATTACCCGGCGGCAGCGGAGCGCCATGGGCAAGCTGAGCCTGCCCGCGCCTCCTCCCGCGTCCACGAACACGTCGTCCGGTCTAACGAACCCAGCAAGTACTTCATAGTTGTCTTCCATCTGACGCTTGGGGTCGGCCCGGAACCGCTCGGCGGTCACCCCGCCCCAAATGTCCGGACGGGGCGGGCCTTGGAGCCGCTCCCGCTGGGAATTTACGGCGTCTATCAAGGCCGCGTAATCTTTAACTGCGCCCATCACATCTCAGGGGTCAGGTCTCACCAAATAGTCAAGTCTAGGCGGTATTATCACCGCGTCCACCCTGGGGTACAAGCCGCGGCCTATGACGGGAATTCGTCGCCAAGGAACAAATCTGCGCCGTTTGCTGCGTATGCCGGCCTCCACATTCTTGACACTGCCAATAGTCTCTGTTACAACCAAGCGAAAGCGCAATACTAAGCATCAAGCAATGACCATCCGTCAGCCATCAGGAGGCCGAACATGGGCGAGATACTAGGCGTCGGCACCACTCATTACCCACCTCTGATCACCCCAGACGAAGACCGTGGCTTCCCGTTGACCAACACCCTTCAGCACAACGACAAGGTACCCGATGAGATGAAGATCCCCACCAACTGGCCCGAGGCCATGCGCGTGGAGTACGGCGAAGACGAGGGCTTAAAGTCAGCCCGGAAACACCGGGAACGGCTGCTGAAGGGGTTCCGGGAGATACGCACGGCCATCGACGACTTCAAACCCGATGTCGTCCTGATCTGGGGCGACGACCAGTACGAGAACTTCAAAGAAGACATCATCCCGCCCTTCTGCGTGCTGGCCTACGACCAGTTCGAAGCCGCTCCTTTCAACAAAAGTGACGGCACTTTACGGCGCAATGTGTGGGACGAGCCTCAGGACAGGACCTTCGTGTACCAAGGGGCGCCCCAGGCGGGGCGTGCCCTGGCCGGCGGTCTAATCGATGAGGGCTTCGACATCGCCTATGCCTACAAACCCCTCCACGAAAAGGGCCTGGGCCACGCGTTCTTGAACACCCTGCTGTACTTGGACTACGACCGAAAGGGCTTCGACTATGCCGTCTTGCCCGTAGCGGTGAACTGCTACGGCAGCAACGTCATCCGCAACCGGGGCGGCGCCGTCACCCAGAAGGTGAACGGCGTCGAATTGCCCTTCGACCCTCCCGGGCCCTCGCCCAAGCGGTGCATGGAGCTCGGCGCCGCCACCGCCAGGGTGCTGAAGGACAGCCCGTACCGGGTGGCCCTGGTGGCCTCATCCAGTTGGTCCCACGCCTTTCTCACCCCCAAGAACCATTACCTGTGGCCCGACATCGAGTCGGACCTCGCCCGGTTCGAGGAACTGCGCGACGGGGACTACGACGCCTGGAAACGGATCTCCACCGATCAGATAGAGGACGCCGGTCAACAGGAGTTGCTGAACTGGATGTGTCTGGCCGGGGCCATGCAAGAGATGGGCCGCAAGCCGGAGATATTGGACTACGTGGAGACCTACGTGTTCAACTCCAACAAATGCCTGGCCTTGTTCAG
>CAYMZL010000509.1:0-1106 GCA_964394825.1 uncultured Dehalococcoidia bacterium
TTGTTGTGCTCGGCGGCCGACTCCTCGGCGACATCCCATAGCGCCGCCAGATCGGTTTCTCCAGCGGACGGGTCCCGGGCCTGGGTGATGGTCAGCACCGAAGCGCCGTACTTGCCGGCCAGGGCGACGCCGGCCGGGGACTGGACCGAGGCCGCGGCGATGGGCATGTGGGGCTTGGTGTAGGGACGGAGTTGCAGCATGGCCTCGCGGAGCTCGAACCAGTCGCTCTTGTAGGTGATTGGCTCGGTCTCGGTCATCAGGCGCAGGATGATCCCGAAAGCCTCGTCCATGCGCTGGCGCTGTGTGGTGGGGTCTAGGCCCAACATGTAGGCGTCGCCGGGCAGCGCGCCGGGCCCCACGCCCAACATCACCCGTCCGTGGGTCATGTGGTCCAACTGCACCATCCGGTTGGCGACCATGAAGGGATGGTGATAGGGCAGGCTGATCACGCCGGTGCCCAGCTTGATGTGCTTGGTGCGGTCCGCGGCCACGCCGATGAATATCTCGGGGGAGGAGATGGTCTCCCAACCGGCGCTGTGGTGCTCGCCGATCCAGGCTTCGTCATAGCCGAGGAAGTCGAGCCACTGCACCAGTTCCAGGTCGCGGTCCAGGGCCAAAGTGGGGTTTTCGCCGACCCGGTGGAAAGGCCCCATGAAGATCCCGAATTTCATTCGCTCAGGTAGAGCCATGTTGGTCAACTCCCCTAACGGATTGACCCACCGTATCGCCGGCGTCCGGGGTCGACATAAGCCTACGACCGGGGTCGACATAAGATCGTTGCGGTGGGTGTTGGGGCGCATTATAGCTTTCCATACTTTGCAATGCCAACGAGCATGGGGTAGTTGGGCGTGGTTCTGGACGCCGTTTGACGCCGCCCGTCGCCGGTAGTAATCTACGCCTGCCCAACGGTGAAAGGCGGGCGCCGGATTCGACAAACATTCCGGAATCTTATTGCGAAAAGGAAGGCCTACCATGAAGTACGAAGGCATGATAGCGGAAACCGTGCTCATCAATGGACACAATGGAGACCAGATCGACGCCTATCTGGCCAGGCCCCTGGGACCCGGCCCCCATGGGAGCGTGGTCTTGATCCACCACATGCCCGG
>CAYMZL010000509.1:1116-1887 GCA_964394825.1 uncultured Dehalococcoidia bacterium
CGACGGCAACAGGTGCGCAGATACCGATTACTCAGGTTGCTGATATCCGTTTTATACCAACGGCAAGGTTGGGCTCATCGGGTTCTGCTCCGGCGGACGCCAGACCTACCTGGGCGCCTGCACCCTGGACGGCGTGGACGCCGCGGTTGACTGCTGGGGCGGCGGCGTAACCAAAGGGAACGACGAGTTGACCCCCGCCATGCCTCGCTGGCCCATCGAGTTCACCGAAGGACTCAACTGCCCACTCTTGGGACTGTTCGGAGAAGAAGACGGGAGACCGTCGCCGGCTGACGTGGCTGAGACCGAAGCCGAGCTGACGCGTCTGGGGAAGGACTTTGAGTTCCACATGTACCCCAACGCCGGCCACGGTTTCTTTGCCGTTGACCGGCCCAGCTATCGCCAGGAAGCGGCAACCGACGGCTGGGAGAAGGTTATCGCCTTCTACGGCAAGCACTTGACCGCCGGCGTCACCGCTGGACGCGAGGCAGTAGCCGCCGCCGACTAGTACCCGCCTAGCCGGCTGACCAGCAAGTCGATTAGACGGCCAGGTCCCATCTTGGACCCGGCCGTCTTGGATGTTGTCATTCAGGCCTGGCCGGGATGCAGGGAGGCAGCCCTGAGCCTATCCATCTCGAAACGCCGCCTTTCCTGTTTGAATAATCCGCCAACGACGTAGAGGCACGGCAGTGCCGTGCCCCCTGTGCATCCTTCTCCGTCATTCCGGCGAAGGCCGGAAGGTGGATTCACATTTGAAGTGCAACACTTGATTCC
>CAYMZL010000510.1:0-1881 GCA_964394825.1 uncultured Dehalococcoidia bacterium
AGTGCGGGTTCTACGAAGAGCAATTGGCCGACGAACAGGTGGTGCACAATCTGGAGCACAGCAACATCGTGGTGAGCTATAACTTTGTGCTCGATTCCGATGTGTCGGTCTTGCGCGACGCCTTGAATGGTATCGGCCTCAACCGGGTATGGGGCGTCGCCCGTTTTTACGATCAGATACTCCCAGGGGAGGTAGCCCTCAGCGCCTGGGGCGTGATGGACGTGTTCCCGGGCGTCGATCCGGACCGAATCTCCCGGTTCTTCGAGGCCTATGCCGGCAACCTGGGACCGGAGCAGTTCCCATGTTAAGAACTTCCATGGAGCCTCGCTGACCGATGTACCAGGCCAGGATCTACATCACCCTCAAGTCCACGGTGAACGACCCCCAGGGTCTCACGGTGCTCTCCAGCCTGCACCGCCTGGGCTTCGAAAACGCCGGAGACGTGCGGGTCGGCAAGTATCTGCTGGTCAACGTCGATGAAACCGACCGCGCCAAGGCCGAGCGGTCCGTGACCGAGATGTGCCGGAAGCTGCTGGCCAACCCGGTCATCGAGGAGTTCCGTTTCGATCTGGAAGAGATGGCGGCGCCGGCCGCCACCCCTTGAGATAAACCGCGCCGAAGATCAAGGCGCGTCCAATGCTGATTGGGGAGGAGATCAAATGACCACCGGAAACAACAACACCTACCTTTACGCCGGGGCCGAGACCAGCGGCATCTACCGGCTGTCCCCCGGCTCCGCCCAATGGGAGGAGCTGACCAACGGTCTGCCGGCGGACCCCATGGTGTGCGGCATCGTGATTCACCCGGACAACCCGGAGGTGATCTACGCCGGTACCCAAGACGGCCCCTACCGCAGCGCCAACCGGGGCAATAGCTGGGAGAGATTGGACTACCCCAAGACCGGCGCTCCCCCGTGGTCTTTCATGTTCCGGCCCGGCGAGCCCAGCGTCATGTACCTGGGCACCGCCCCCGGCGAGATATACCGCAGCACCAACAGCGGCGACTCCTGGCAGTCGATAACCAAGTCCATGGGTCCCACTGAGATCAGCATGGCCTTTCCCACCAGGGTGATTGCCCTGTGTGCCGACCCCAGTTTCCCCGACGAGATCTACGCCGCCCTGGAAGTTGCGGGAGTGATCCGCAGCTCCGACGGCGGCGACACCTGGGAGGGGATCTCCGGCAGCCTATCCCCCAGTGAAGACACCCTGGACCTGCACGGGGCCCAATGCTCCGCCGCCATGCCCCACACGGTTTTCATCACCACCCGCCAGGGGCCCTTCATCGGCCCGGACCGGGGCAGCGAGTGGATACCCGTGGAGTTTGGCGATTTCTCGGAGATCACCTACACCCGGGACCTGAAAGCCGCCCCCCACGACCCCAACATGCTCTACGTTTCCATCGGAGCGGCCGCCCGGAGCAAGCAGGGCGCACTCTACCGGAGCCGGGACCTATTCAAGACCTTCGAGCAGGTGGACCGGGGCGTCGCCCCCAACTCGACCATGATGACCGTGGCCGTCGACCCCCGGGCTCCGGACCACGTTTTCTGCAATTCCCGGGACGGCCAGGTATTCGGCTCCCTGGACGACGGAGCGACCTGGACCACCTACCAACTGCCGGCCAAAGCCAAAGAAGTACGGGCCCTAGCCGCCGGCTAGGCGGCACAGCCGCGGTTAAAAACGACGTGGGGACATCGCTCATTCTGATGCCGCCGCTGGACGGGGAAGAATTTCCTGGCCCGGCATGTAGCCAGCCCAGCAACAACGATACGCTTCGTTTCACTAAGGGCGACGGCCTAGGCCGTTTCTATCTGGGAAGCTTGATGTAATCCCAGTTCCTCGATGGCCATCTCGCGCATGCGGAACTTCTGGACCTTGCCGGTCA
>CAYMZL010000511.1:0-1876 GCA_964394825.1 uncultured Dehalococcoidia bacterium
TTCGTTTCGTCCATGGGCGAGGAGTCGGTGATTCTGTGCCGGGACCGCGAGGACCAGATACAGATCTTCCTCAACTCCTGCAGGCACCGCGGGATGAAGGTCTGCCGCTACGACGAGGGCAACACCCCCGTTTTCTCTTGCCCCTACCACGGCTGGAGTTACGCCACCGACGGTAAGCTGGTGGGCGTTCCTTATTTCAAAGACGCCTACAAAGAGACCCTGGACAAGTCCAAGTGGGGCCTGATCAAAGTGCCCCAGATGTATAACTACAAGGGGAGCATCTGGGCCACCTGGGACAAGAATGCGCCGTCCTTCCTGGAATACCTGGGCGATATGAAGATGTTCCTGGACCTGGTCCTTGACGGCCGCGACGGCGCCGAGGGCGGTTCCGAGATCCTGGGCGGCGTCCAGAAGTGGACCATGCCCAGCAACTGGAAGTTCGCCGCCGAGAACTTCGCCGGAGACGGCTACCACAACATCAGCCACCGTTCGGTGGACATGGTGGGCATCGGCCCCAGCGGCTCCGGCCGGCGGGATATGGACGAACGAGCAAAAGCGCGAAGGCTCCACGTCCTCTTCCCAGAGCGGGGCCACCACACCGGGTTGTACGTGCTTCCCCAGGAAATGACCGCTCCCCCGGCCTACCAACAATCACCCATTGTTTCCGATTATTTCAGGCACTGCGAAGAGCAAAGAAGGCAGCGCACAGGAGAATGGAGCCGGGTTATCGGAAGCCCTGGGGAGATTTTCCCCAACACGGCCCTCCACCCCCGTCAGCCGCGCACCATAGCCGTGTGGCACCCCAGAGGGGCCCACCAGACCGAGGTATGGCGTTGGTATCTGGTGGACCATGATGCGCCCGGCGAGGTCAAGAATTTCCTGCGGGAATACTATATCCGGTATTCCGGCCCCGGTGGACTGACCGAGCAGGACGATATGGAAAACTGGAACTACGCTCACTCGGCCAGCCGTGGGACCATCGCCCGGCGTTACCCCTACTCCTACGAGCAGGGCCTGGGGTACGAGAAGGCGGATTTCGAGATCGACGGCCTGAAGTTTCCCGGCTTGGTCACGGACCTGACCGAAGCCAAATCCAGCGAGGACAACCTGCGGAACCTCTACCGCCGCTGGGCGGACTTCATGGACGCCGACAGTTGGGATACCCTGGCCAATTGGAGAAATGGCGCCAATCCTTAGACCCTTCGCGTTTAACTGGCGGCTTAGATATTCGGAATGACCTCTTGGGCCAGGGTTTCGAGGTGTTCCATGTCGTCAAAGGCTGGGTTGAGCAGCACCATCTCCGCTCCCGCCTCCGTGACCTCGGCCAGTTCCTCCGTGACCTTCGCCGTGGAGCCCCAGACCGAGACCTGGGAGGCCATATCGGCGTTGCCGTACCGTTTTCCGAACCATTCCCTCAGTCGACCTTCGGCACGTTTTTCGTCATTGTCCACCGCCACGTAGACCCGCTTGGAGACGGCGAAGGACTTGGGGTCACGGCCCGATTCCTCCAGATACATCTTGACCTGTCCCACACCGGCGATGAAGCTCTCGGTGGTGGAAGAACCGGCGCCCATCCAACCGTCGGCGTGCCGGACGGCCCGCTTGAGGGCATTGTTGTGGCGGGCGCCCAGCCAGATGGGAGGGTGGGGTTTCTGGACCGGCTTGGGTTCCATCTTGATGCCGTCAAGCTGCCAGAACTCGCCCTGGAAATGGGCTTCGGGCTGGGTCCACAACGCTTTCAACACGTCGATGATCTCGGTGAACCGGCGCACCCGTTTCTCCGGGGAGATGCCGAAGGGCGTGATGTCATTTGGGTTTCCGCCCAGGCCCAGTCCCACCACCAACCGGCCGGCGCTCAGGTGGTCCAGGCTTCCCA
>CAYMZL010000512.1:0-1874 GCA_964394825.1 uncultured Dehalococcoidia bacterium
GGACTCCATCATGCCCGTGTTCTGGATGACGCAGACCGGCACTTTCCCGCCGACGGTCAGACCCAGGGCGATGGCGAAGGTCTCGCCTTCACGGGACGTGGGGACGATGTCTAGCCAGGGCTGGTCTTTCATCAGTTCGTAGAGATAGTTGGTCTCGCTGTCCGGTATTGTAACGATGTGGGTGACGCCGTTCTTCTTGAACTCTTCGATCAACGTCTCCGGTTTCAGTAATGCCGCCTGTTGTTGGACCATGGGCCGTTCCTCCCTGGGTGATTCTCAGTCCCGTCCTGACGCCGGACGCCAATAGACGCGGGACTTGCTCGGCTGTTGTGGGGCGACTCATTATATTAACCATCAGTTCCGGCAGTCAATCTCGCCACGACCAAGGCTGACCTATCCGGCATTTAATCACGCCCTGACCAATGTTAAACGGATATGTGTATCATGGGGAGACTGCCTTCCGGCCTGTGCTCCCCGCTGGTGTGGCCGCTCTTATCAACCTTCTGATTCCGTCCCATTGCGTCCCTTGACGGCGAGGCTGTCTCGATGCTTCTTGCGTCCCGCTTGAGGGATAGATTCCCTTTTTACTACGGCTGGGTCGTGGTGGCCGCGTCCAGCACCGTGGTCTTCGCCCGGATGGCGCCGGCCATCACCACCCTGACCGTGCTCATCTTCCCCATGTCCCAGCAATTGGGCTGGAGCCGGACTCTCATCGCCGGGGCGGTTAGCGCGGGCGCTCTGGCCTCGCTGGCCCTCTCTCCGGTGGTCGGATGGGCCATCGACCGGTTCGGAGCCCGCCCGGTGTTGGTGATCAGCGGAGTTGTCCTGGGCGTGGCCTTGACCTCACTGGCCTGGGCCACCATCCCGCTGACCTTCTACGTGGCCTTCGCCGCCGCCAGGGTGGTTTTCCACACCTCGGCCCCCATCGGCGCCAGCACGGTCGCCTCCCGGTGGTTCATCAGCAAGCGGGGCCGCGCCATAGGGATCATCTTCCTCATCGGCGCCTTGGGCGGCATCCTGTTCACCATGGTGGCCTCCCTGGTGGTGGAAAGTTACGGTTTGAAGGCGACCTGGATCGCCATCGGCCTGACCGTGCTGGCGGTTTCGGTGGCCCCTTCCCTTTTCTTGGTGGCCGAACGGCCCGAAGACATCGGCCTCCGACCCGACGGTGTGCCGCCTGCGGCGCAAGATGACGCCCGAACCAACGCATCGGGAAGGCCGGCTGCCGGTACGCCGCAGGAGCTGGGCGGCGATGACGACTCTTGGACTCTTGGTGACGCCATTCGAACGCGGGCTTTTTGGTTGCTGGCGTTCATGGGGTTCGCCGCCTTTTTCGTGCACACCAGCATCGGCGTCCACATGGGCGCCTACTTCCGGGACGTGGGATTGGGCCCCACCGCCGCCGCGCTGGCGGTGAGCTTGAGTTGGGCGGTGTCGGCGGTGAGCAGCGTCGCTTGGGGCTGGGTTACCGACCGCATCGACCTCCGGTACGCATATTCCGGGATGTTCTTGGTCCAAGCGGGCAGTACCCTTTACCTGATATTCGTCGGGGGGTCGGGCGGGGTGTTCTTGGTGGCCGCGCTGTTCGGCATCGTCTCCGCGGGGTCGAACGTAGTGCCTGCGGTGATGTACGCCAATTATTTTGGCCGGGACTCACTGGGCAAGATCAGAGGTGTGGGTGAGATTGGAGTGCTGCTCAGCCAGGCGACGGGGCCGGTGATCGCCGGGGTCCTGTTCGATCTGCGGGGCGGCTACAACACCATCTTCACGGTTTTCGTGGTGCTGGCCCTCACTTGCAGCCTATTGGTGCTCAAGGCCAGGGCCCCAGTCAGGAAGCAGCCGGCATTGGTTACTTAGGGTTGTTGGGCGCCGGG
>CAYMZL010000513.1:0-1866 GCA_964394825.1 uncultured Dehalococcoidia bacterium
CCATCGCCGCCGGCCTCGGCTCCAGCGTGATCGGAATCTTCATCAACCCCTCGGGAGTCACCGCCCGGTTGCGGGCGGTGGTCGGCGGTCACACCATGGCCTTACTGATTGGCTCGGCGTTCTCGTTCGCCCTATTCTCCGGGGCCGCCGAAACGTTCATCGCCGCCCACGGTGTTTACCTGGACCTGGCCATGGCCGTCTCGGTCGGGCTGCTGATGCTCGTGATGGCGGTCACCGACACGGAGCACCCCCCGGCCGCGGGTATCGCCATCGGTATGTCCAGCAGGGCGTGGACGCCGGAGGTCTTCGGCGCGATCCTCGGGGCCCTGGCCCTGCTGGCCGCGATCAAACTGGTATTACGGCGGCAACTGCGCGACCTTTTGTAGACGTCTGCCTGGGTACGCCTGGCCCTAGAATGTAACCCCAAGCCCGGCCCATCGTTGACCGCCGCAGACCAGCGGAATACAATCCGGCCTGTCCGCCCGCAACCCCCGGTCACGGAGTGCAACCATGCCCGAAGCCCTCAGCCGCTCCTACGCCCGTTTCGTCTCCTCCCTGGAATACGGCCAACTGCCGGACCGGGTGGTGGACAAGCTGAAGGCCTCCATCCTTCACGCCATGGTGGTGTCCATCATCGGAGCGCAGACGCAGCACGGCGAGGCGGCCATCGCCCTGACCAAAGAGGAAGAGGCCAAACCCGATGGAGCGACCATCCTGGTGGACGGGACCAAGGCCACCCGCGGCGGCGCGGCCTTCGCCAACAGCAAGCTGATGCACGCCACCAACCAGACCGACTCCTACCGGATGCTGATCCACCCCGGCCCCTGCGTCATCCCCGCCGGGCTGGCCACCGCCGAGCTTTCCGGGGCATCGGGGCAGGATTTCATCACCGCCTTGGCCGCCGGCTATGAGGTGGAGTCCCGCATCGCCGGCGATTTCATCCCCACCACCCAGGCCCGGGGCTTCCGCTGCAGCCCGGTCTACGGGACCCTGGGAGCGGCCATCACCACCGGCAAACTGCTGGGCCTGAATGAAGACCAGTTGGTGACCGCCCTGGCCCTGGCCTGCACCTTCGCCGCCGGCACCACCGAAGGCCCCCGCGTCAGTGGACGGGAGATGCTGTACCACGAGCCCCAGGCCACCCGGAGCGGCATAATGGCCGCCCTATTGGCCCGGGAGAACCTGAAGGGCTCGGAGACGTGCCTGGAGGGCGAGGCCGGTTTCTACAACGCGTTCACCGGCAACAACCGGGGCGAGTTGACCTACACCTTTGTGGAGGGGTCCGGCGGCGGCCCAAACCCCACCGACCTGGCCCAAACGGTCGAGGGACTGGGCTCGCGCTGGGAACTGCTCCACGTCACCCCCAAGATCTACCCCACGGCCGGCTACAACTGCCCGGTGATCGACCTGACCGCCCGGGTCCGCGCCGATCACGACATCCCGCCGGAAGAGGTGGCAAGCATCACCATGGAGATGAACTGGCTGGAGACCACCTACCCGTCTCCCGCCTTCCCCAACCAGGACCGTTCCATGCCCGGCGTGGGCAGCACCCACTACTTCATCGCCTACACCTGGGTGCACGGAAGTTATCCGCCGCTGCGGCAGCGCATCGACCCCGGCTTGGGCGAGAGCGAGACCGACCGGGCGGTGACCCGCCTGCAACAGAGGGTGGAGGTGACCGGCCAGAAAGACCGGGCCAACTTCGCGCCCCGGATCACCGTCCGGACCCGCTCCGGCGAGGAGTTTCACGACGAATTTACCGGCAGCGAGCTGAAATGGGACCTGGCGACTGAAACCAAACACAGCAGCGCCTTGTTCGGCGACCTGCCCTGGCCGAGAGCCCAACTGGACAGCCTGGTATCAACA
>CAYMZL010000514.1:0-1851 GCA_964394825.1 uncultured Dehalococcoidia bacterium
AGTGCCCGGTCTTGTTCCACTTCGGGGAGATCGACGAGAACCCGTCTCAGGAGGACATGCTGGCGCTGGATGCCGAGTTGACCAAGCACGGCGTCCAGCATCAGTTCTACACCTATCCCGGGGCCAACCACGCCTTCATGAACCCGGCCAACCCGCAGCGGTATCAGAGAGCGGCGGCCGAGATGTCTTGGCCGAGGACCCTGGATTTCTTCGCCCGGCACTTGAAGGGCGCGGCGGTTGCCGGATAAGGTCCATCGACTCCAACCCGATTCGTGCCTACTCAAGCAGACCAAGCAAGGAGAAACAATGCCCCGCGTATCACTGGACTTGGAAGTGCCCGCCGACCTTGCGGTCGTCAAGACCACCGGCTGGAGGATCGCCCCTGGCCTGGTCCCCGGCGAACTCAATCAGGGATTGGTCGCCGAGATGGGGGATAGCCCGGCCCGGCTGCCCGGCTACGATGATTCATCGTGGGAAAAGGACGCGGATATCCAGGAGCGCCGCTCGGTTGGTTTCACATTCGCTTGGTACCGCATCAAGATCACCATTCCCTCCGAGGTCAAAGGCGAGAAAGTGGCCGCAGGCCGGGTCTGGTTCGAGACCAACGTGGACAACTACGGCGAGGTCTACGTCGACGGCAACATCGACCGGGACAAGTGGGTGGTTACGGGAAACAACACCCCCAAGCGCATCTTGATCGAAGACTCGGCGGTGCCCGGAACGGAGCATGTCATCGCCGTTCTGGTGGCCAACGCGCCTTTGGGCGCGCCCGTGGGGACCATATTCATGCGGTACGCCACCCTAGCTTTTGAGCCGGCCCCCGGCGCGTAATCTAATCAGCCGCACAAACGTGAGACCAGGTTTTCCGGCCGGCGGCCCGTTAACCGGGGCCGGCCGTTTGTATTTACCGGAGGCGTCATGAGCAGCCGCTCCTTCGCCGGCAAACTGGCCGCGCCCGAATTCCCAGAGGGGCTCGAGTGGATCAATACAGACCGGCCGCTTACCCTGCACGAACTGAAGGGTAAGATCGTGGTCCTGGACTTCTGGACCTACTGTTGAATCAACTGCGCCCATATATTTCCGCAGTTGCGGAAACTGGAAAAGAAGTATGCCAACGAGTTGGCCGTGGTCGGCGTCCATTCGGCCAAGTTCCCCAATGAGAAGGACACCGGCAATCTGAACAACGCGGTCCGCCGCTACGAACTTGAGCACCCGGTGATAAACGATGCCGAGTTCCAGGTGTGGCAGCAATACTCCTGCCGGGCCTGGCCCACGCTGATGTTCATCGGTCCCGAGGGCAATGTCATCGGCAAACATGAAGGCGAGATGACCTTCGATGCCTTCGACGGGCTGATCAGCCAGATGGTGGCCGACTTCGACGCCGAGGGGGCATTGGACCACAAGCCCCTGCCGTCCACATTTCAAAGGTCTGAGGACACCACCCTCAGCTTCCCCGGCAAGGTCCTGGCCGACGGCCCAGGAGACCGCCTGTTCATCGCCGACACCAACCACAACCGCATCGTGATAACTTCGCTGGACGGCGCCGTGAAACAGGTGATCGGCAGCGGCGAAGAGGCCATGGCCGACGGCGATTTCGCCGGTTGCGCCTTCAACCATCCACAGGGAGTAGCCCTGGACGGCGAGACGCTCTACGTGGCTGATACCGAGAACCACGCCATCCGCAGGGTGGACCTGACCGCGGGCACGGTGGAGACCATCGCCGGGACCGGAGAGCAGGGGCATACCAGGGCCGGCCGGCGTCCGGGCCGGACCATGGAACTGTGCTCCCCTTACGACCTGCTGCACCACGGTGGAGTCATCTACATCGCCATGGCCGGCGTCCACCAGCTA
>CAYMZL010000515.1:0-1846 GCA_964394825.1 uncultured Dehalococcoidia bacterium
GGACGGGCCGTACTCGGCCTTTGATTCGGCCATGGCCGACCCCGCCTCCACTAGGCTCCTGATGTCGTCGGGACGCTGGGTCCAGAGCCGGCTTTTTACGTCCACATCCTCTAGGTCAGGCGCTTCCGCCGCTCGGCGTGCCGCCGCCGCCAACCGGTCCGTCTCGGCTAGGTCCGCTGGATCGGACAACCACATGGTCTGAACCAGAATATCGGTCCGGCCGGTCAGGGTCTCCAAAGCCGCTTTGTAAGCTTCCAGATCGGCCTGTAGACCGTTCTGGGCCGCCGGCAGCAGGTCCCTTAGCCCGGAGCCCCAGAATGGGTGGCCTTTGGGCGGGCCCATGGCTGTCACCCTGGCCTGCAGTTCCTCCACCAGGCCCCTCTTTCGGCGGTATTCCGCCTGGGACCATTGGCTGATGGCCGGGACCGTCACTCTTTGGGATTCGGCGCGCGCCAGGGCCAGCAGTTCTCCGGCCGCCTGGAACGGGGTGACGCCGGATTCTCCGACGGGCCGGTTGACCGCCTCACAGTACCCGTTCAGGCGCTCCCGCAGCCGGGTAAGCTCGGTCACGTCCTCGGCAACGGGCCCGGTGCGGGGGCGGCCCAATTCCAGGGTCCGGGCCAGTTCGTCCAGCACCACTCTCTTGGCGGTCTTGTGGCTGTGCAGCTCCAAACAGGCGTCGCCCAGACCCACATTGTCCAACCGGCGTTTCACCACCTCCAGCGCCGCCATCTTCTCGGACACGAACAACACCGTCCGGCCGTGGCCGACGGCCTCCGCAATCATGTTGGTGATGGTCTGGGACTTGCCGGTGCCGGGCGGGCCCTGGACCACCATGTTCAACCCTTGGTTCACGTCCAGCAGGGTCAGGGTCTGAGAGCCATCGGCGTCGACCACCTGATAGGTATCGCCCGGGGCTAACACAGAGTCCAGGTGGTCGTCGTCATCGACCAGGGGCGGCGGCTCGTCGAATCCATCCTCCAAAAGCGCCCCGATGATGGGGTGCTCAGCGGGGGAGGCGTCGCCTGGCCAGGTCTCCACATCCAGGTCGCGGTACATCAGGAACTTGCTGAACGAGAAGAACCCCAGGGCGACCTGCTCACGGTCCACGGTCCAGCCGTCCAATCCGTGGACGGCTTCGGCGACCGCGTCGAAATAGGCCCCGGTGTCCAGGCTGTCCGCCTCGGGCAACTCCGGCAGGCCAACGCCAAATTCCAAACGGAGTTTTTCCCGGAGCGAAACATTGGATTCAGGGTCGTCGCCGGTGTGGCGCAACCGGAACCGTTCCCGGAGGTTGACCCGGTCCAGACTGACTGGAAGCAAAACCAGGGGGGCAAGACGGATTTCTTGGTTGGCGCCGCTGTCCCGCCACCGCAGCATGCCCAAGGCCAGAAAGAGGGTGTTCACCCCCTGCTCTTGGATGAAGGAGTTGGCCAGGCGGTAGGTGGATAGCAAGCGCCGGTCCAGTTCCGCGGCCGGATGAACAGTGGTCAGTTGCAGGTCGCGCCGGCGTTGCCCACCGGATTCTCCGGGGCCGTCTTCCGGAATCAACACCGCAGCCCGGTCTTCTTCTTCCAGCGCAGCAACGATGTCCTGAGGGAGGTGTCCCTGCACTTCCACTCCCCGGGAGCGGAGCAGCCGGTAATTGAGCAGCGGATTCCGCATCCCCAGGTCCAGGAGGTCCCGGCGCGCCGCCTCCAACTTGACGCTGACCGAGTCGGAGTGGCTCCGGTGGGCGGCGGACATCTCCTCCAGCGTCCGCACCAGCGGGAGCAGGGGTGCGGGGGACTGGTCCGTTTCCAGATAGTCCAATAGGCCGGAAGGGACCGACCCGCCGTCGATCTGG
>CAYMZL010000516.1:0-1845 GCA_964394825.1 uncultured Dehalococcoidia bacterium
TGGATGGACCCTCTTCGCCGGGGATGGTGCGCTCCATGCGGTCGGCGCCGATTGCGATGCCGCAGGCGGTGACGCTAATCATGATGGACTGGGCCACCCGGTGGAGGGTTTCCATGCTGGAACCGCACTGACGGTTGGAGTTGAACGTGGACACCTCGGGCGGCAGTCCGGCCATGCGGGCCACGCGGCCCAGGTCCACGAATTCGGCCTTGCCCAGCACATTGCCCAGACCCACGTCCTCAATCATGCGGTCTTCGACCTTGGGGTTCCGGTCAAGCAGGTGCCTGATCACCTTGCCGCCGACCTCGTCCAAACGGGTGGCGACCAGTTTGCCCCGGGTGGCCCTGGCGAATGGAGAACGGACACCATCGACGATGACTGCGCTGCGGATTTCCATGACTTACCTCACGTTCCAGTTCAGAGTGCGGCCAAAAACCTTATTCAGAGATTCTAATTGGAGGGAGCAGATTTGGCTATCAGGGTATCACAGGCGCGGGTTGGCGTGGCCCGTCTGGGTAACTACAATGCGTTGGTCTAGTGAATGACCAAAGTACGGGATTGGAGAACAGATATGACAACATTGGACGAACGGTTCCAAAAGGGCATCGAAACGCGCACCAAGTTTGGCGGCGGAACCCTCACCGGAGGCTCAACGCCCGTGGCCTGGGAGGTCGCCCCGGACCTGAACCGGATCGCCGGGGAATTCCTCTTCGGCAGCATCTGGCAACGGCCCGCCCTGAAGATGGAGCAACGGGAGATGATTACCCTCACGATATTGACCGTGCTGAAACGGGACAATCAGGTGAGGAGACACCTGGGCAACGCCCTCAACCTGGGCCTGACACCCGTCCAGATCGTCGAAGTGTTGATGCATTCTTCTTTCTACAGCGGCGTTCCCGCGGCCCTGGATGCCCTGGCCATCGCCAACGAAGTATTCCAAGAGAAGGGCGTGGACTACACACCCCAGCAGATTTTCGACACTTCGGAGACACCCGACGACCTATACAACCGCGGCGCCGCCCGCCGCGTCGAATACATGGGCCCGCCCGCCGGCGGTGGACCGGGGCCGGTGACCCAGGCGGAACGGGAGTTCAACTGCCTGACCACGGAGTACTACTGGGGATCGGTGTGGACCAGGCCGGGACTGGACCTGCCCAGCCGCTCCATCTGCACCCTGGCGGCGCTGACGGCCCTGGGACGGGAAGCCCAGTTGGCCGGCCACATCCGGGGGGCGCTGAACGTGGGCCTGACCCAGGAAGAGATCGTGGAGGTCTTCATCCACGCCACGTTCTACTGTGGGTTGCCCTTCGTCCGCTCGTCCATCGACCTGGCCAACGAGATATTTCGGTCCTAGAGTGGTTCGACAAGTCCGATTTCTTCGAGACTCTCGACTTGCGGTCGGAGCTCACCATGAGCGGGCGAATACATGATTTCCGCTCATCCTGAGCTGGTCGAAGGACCGATTGAACGGTATGCCCGGATTTTAAAACAACCCCTGGTCAATTCGCGGATTACTCCGGGTCTTTGAGATGAGGAAACATGGCCAGGGGCGTGGCAGCCAAGAGTCCGGCGTCCACGGGTAGCGTGACGCCCGAGATCCAACGGGCCTCGTCGGAAGCCAGAAACACTATGGCCCAAGCCACGTCCCAGGGGGTGCCTTCGATGCCCAGGGGGCCGGCGCGGCGCCGCAGGTTCAGCGCTTCATCGGAGGTGTGCCGGGCGACCATGGGGCTGTAGACGTGGCCGGGGGCGATGCAGTTGACCCGGATGTTGTCCCGTCCGTAGTGGACGGCCATGGAGTTGCTCAGGCCCAGTATCCCGCCCTTGGAGGCGGCGTAGGCATGA
>CAYMZL010000517.1:0-1840 GCA_964394825.1 uncultured Dehalococcoidia bacterium
CTGTCGCTGGCCTCCCGAGAGGGTTGCGCCGCGCTCTCCAACCCAGGTGTCGTAGCCATCGGGCAGGGAATCGATGTGATCGTGGAGTTGGGCCACGGTGGCGGCCTTGATCACATCTTCCCGGGTGGCGTCTTTCACCCCGTAGGCGATGTTGTCGTGGATGTTGGCACTGAACAAGAAAACATCCTGCTGGACAATCCCCACGTTGTGCCGCAGGGAATCCAAGGTGAAATCACGGATGTCCTGGCCGTCGATCGTGATTCGCCCTTCCGAAACGTCGTAGAACCGGGGCAACAGGTTGACGATGGTGCTCTTGCCGCTGCCGGGAGCGCCCAGGATGGCGGTTATCTGGCCCGGCTTTGCCGAGATGTTCAGTTGCTGCAACGCCGGCATCCGCGCCTCGTAGGCGAAGGACACATCTTGGAATTCCACCTGTCCCCGGGCCCTCTCCAATACCCTGGCGTCCGGCTTCTCCTCCACCGGAGACTCGGCGTCCAGCACGTCGAAGATCCGGCTTCCCGACGAGATGGCCCTGGAGAAGGAGTTGATGATGAAGGACGACATACGGATGGGGAAGGTCAATTGGCTCATATAGAGGATGAACGCGGTCAGTTGGCCGGGGGTCAGGTCTCCCCGGATGACTTCCCATCCCCCGAACCAAAGAATCAGGCCCAGGCTCGATGTGAAGAAGAAGGTCATCCAGGCGCTGTTGGTGCCCTGCAACCGCTCCGACAGGAAGTACTCTTCCCGGAGTTCCTGGGCTTTCTTGGCGAACTTGGCCTTCTCGTATTCCTCGGAGGCGAAGGCTTTCACCACGTGGATACCGACCAGGTTCTCCTGAATTATGGTTACCGCCTCGCCCATCCGCAACTGGACCTCCAGCCACATCCGCCGGAGCCTTCCCATGACCATGGAAGAACGTATTACGATGAATGGGACAAAGGCCAGGCTGACCAGGGTGAGTTGCCAGTTCATGAAGGATAGTATCGACACCAGGGCGACCAGGCGGACCACCACTTCCAGTGCGCGGACCAAGCCCATGTTGACGAACCGGCGGATCGACTCGACGTCCGCCGTGGCCTTGGACATCAGATCGCCGGTGTGTTCTTTGTCGTGGTAGGCGAAACTCAGGTGCTGAAGTTTGTCATAGAATTTGTTGCGGATGTCGTAGGAGACTTTCTGAGACAGAGAGTCAGTGCAGTAGGTGCGGGCAAAATCCAGAAAGCCCCGCAACATGCTGGCGCCAAGCAGGGCCAGGGCGATGTACAGAAGAGTCCTGGTGTCGACTGGTATCACCGTTAAGCCGTCGTCCTCGACAGCGACTAGAAGGTCGATGGCGTTACGGAATAGTTGAGGTATGAGCAGGGACACGCCGATCGCGGCTATGAAGCTCAGATAAGCCAAGACCAGGCGGGCGCGGAACTGCCACGCGATCTTGGTGATGCGGATGAGGATTACCATCTAATCGTATACGCCTGATCCACCTACCGCAAAAAGTTGCTTCGCGGCCGCCGAAAAACGGCGCGCCGACCTTTAGGGCGAAATGCGGAACGGGGAATTTCATGCAGCCGGAAAATCAACAATCGACAATCGAACCAGTACCCGGCGGCTAACCAATCATAAACCCAAAGATGCGGCCAGTTCAAGCTGAACCGGTGTTTCAATCAGGTTGGGGCGTTCGGCGCCGCTTGACACAAAGAGGGCCTCCACCGATTCGGTGGAGGCCCTTAAGACCGCAGTCAGGTTAGTCGTTTACGGTTTTTTGGCCCGGATGTTGGCGCCCATGGTCTCGAAGTTATGGGCCTGCTCTTCACCCCCCGCCCCCAAGAACACGTCTTTG
>CAYMZL010000518.1:0-1821 GCA_964394825.1 uncultured Dehalococcoidia bacterium
GAGCTGATGGTCTACGGCGGCGGGTTGGCCAAAGCCCGCGGCTATCCGAGGATGTCCTGGTCGGTGCTGGACTGGAACGAACCGGCGATCAGGTTCTACAAGAACCTGGGCGCGCAAAAGGCGGAAGGATGGTCCACCTATTGGATATCGAGCGAGATGCTGGAGCGGTTGGGTTGGCCAGACTAGATTCCTTTAAACCATTGGCTGAACTGCTCAGCCAGTTTGGTGTCGCCATCCACGGCCAGGTGCCCCGCGGCCATCGCCTCCGAGGCCGGCATTCGCCCGTACAGCAGCAAGGCGAAGATGTGGGTGTGACAGCGAAATGTCACGTCCGCCCTACCCTGTGGCGCCTCTTCGTAACGAAACTTGTCTCCCTCCACCACGATGTCGGCCGTGACGGGCACCGGGCTTTTCACCTCGAACCGGTAGCGCACCGGATGGTCCAGGGCCGGACCGGCCCAAAAAGCCCAGCGGAGCGAGCCGGAGGCGAACGATTCCTTGATCAAGATGATCATGGAGGCCAAACTGGCGGAGGAAAGGGTCGCTTTTTCCTCGATGGCGGAGCGGATATCCCACTCGTGGAGGACTACCTCCTTGAAGCGGAGGTCCACGAAGTTTCCGGCGGGCACGATGCTGCCCGGATGGTAGCAGGGCTTCACCTGGTCCTCGGGGCTCAGGCCGGTTAGTAGCCGGATCAAGATGTTGTCCTTCTCCATGTAGGTACTGAGTAGCTGGTCTCCCAGCCTCTCCCGGCTGGCGATGGACGACTTCGCCAGGGCGGCGGCGCTGATCGACGGATGTCCGGTCCCGGCCGCTGGACGGCCCTCGGGCGGGGATGACTCGCCCTGCACACCTCGCGCAACGGTGCCGGCGTAGAATTCGGCATTGCCGACCAAGTGGGCGACCACGTCTGCAACCCGCCATTCGTCGCAGGCGCTCTGACGGCCCCACGCTTCGGCGGGTAGGCTCTTCAGATATTCCTGAAACCGCTCTGATTCAATTTTGTATAATTTGGCCCGTTCTTCAAACGATTCCATTGGTCCTCCCGTTATCCGTCCGCCTAGGTCCCTAGGATTTTCTGAATGGGCGAAAGAACGCCCGGATCTCTTCGGCCAATAGCTGCGGCTCTTCCAAGGCGGCGAAGTGGCCTCCCCTGGGCATCTCGGTCCAGCGGCGTACGTCGTAGGACCGTTCGCCCCACTCCCTGGGAGGTTTGGAGATCTCCTGTGGGAACATTGCCATGCCGGCGGGCGCGGGCACCTTCTGGTCCTTCTCCATCACCCATAGGTTCTTCTGGTTCTCATAGTACATCCGGGTGGAGGAGCTGATGGTCTGGGTCACCCAATAGATGGTCACGATGGTCAGCAATTCGTCCTTGGTGTAGCTCTTTTCCACATCACCGCCGCAGTCGCTCCAAGTGCGGTATTTCTCCACGATCCATGACGCCAGCCCGGCCGGAGAGTCGTTTAGCCCGTAAGCCAGGGTCTGGGGCTTGGTGCCCTGGATGTGGTTGTAGCCGCCCTCGTCGTCAAACCACTTCGCGCGCTGGTCGATGAGCGCCTGCTCCGCCCCAGTGACGGGCTTGGAGCCGGGGCCCAGATATGGAGTGGGCCGGGTGATGGAGGTCAGATGGATGCCGAAGAGACTGTCGGCATGGGCGAATCCCAGCCGGGCGGTCACGCCGCCGCCGATGTCGCCACCCTGGGCCGCGTATCTGGAATAGCCCAGGTTCTGGGTCATGAGCTTATTCCACATACCGGCCACCCGCTGGACCTCCATGCCCCGGTCTCTGGAATGATCGGAGAACCCGAACCCTGGCAG
>CAYMZL010000519.1:0-1808 GCA_964394825.1 uncultured Dehalococcoidia bacterium
TTCTTTTTATGCTCGATTCTTGGAGGCGACGGGCGGATTCGAACCACCGAATAGAGGTTTTGCAGACCTCCGCCTTAACCACTTGGCTACGTCGCCCCATTGCGCGGCACTGCGAGAGTACCAAAATGGTGCCGAGGGTGGGATTTGAACCCACACGAGCTTACGCCCACGGCCCCCTCAAGACCGCGTGTCTACCAGTTCCACCACCTCGGCCCAGCCGTGCGCGCCGGTATTATATCATTTCTTAGGCATGAGGGCACCCGTAATCAAGCCTGGGGACACCCCCGATCCACTGCCGCGGACACCTTGGAAATCCAACCCCTATAATGGGGCTATGTCCCGTGATCGACGCCGAAAACAGGTCAGTCTGGCGGTCTTCGACAATGAGCCCACGGCCCGGATGGCGGAACAACGCCTTCAACTGGAGGACATACCCTGCGTCGTCCGTTCCCTGCGCGGCGGTCCAGGCCTCTGGGGGTCGGCCTACAATCTGCCCCACGACCTGCTGGTCTACGAAGACGACCAGATGCGGGCCCGAGAGGTCTTGGACATCGCGCCCCGAGAGATACTCGAGCGGGAACGCCAAGGTCAACGGCCGCCGGCTCCCACGCCCCAGGGGACGACGCCCCAATGGATAGTCACCGGAGCGATTGTATTGGTTGTCGCATTCATGGCTCTGGCCGTGGTGATTGCGAGCCGGGCGATCCGCTAACCCCAGCCCATACTTGCTCCGCAGGTGTCCGGCATTTCGTTGACACCCTTGGGTGCGAAATCTAAACTTTTTATAAGCGTTTCCCATGCAGAAATTGCCTCCAGAACCAGTGCGGGCCATCACCTTCGACATGTACGGCACATTGCTGGACCTGGTAGCCAGCTTTGCTCCGGGATTCGATGGGTTGACACAGATCTGAAACAGGAACCTAAGATAATCGGTACCGCCATTGGCCTAGCCTGGCCAGGTTGGTGATCAGGACTTGACCTGAGGGTTGGCCGGGCGTCCCGGTTGTGAGGAGGAAGCAGTGTCTACAAGGTTGGGCATCGAACTGGTCATGGAGCCCGCGTTCACCGCACGGGCCTACCGCGCCCGGCAGATAGTCTGCGGGCAGTACGCATCGTGGGCGGCCGAGATGCACATGTTGCGTTTGAGCGTGGTCGGTTATTTCCAATGCTCGGACACGGTGGTGGACCTGTTGGCCCACGGCGCCGGCCGCTTGGCTGAGGAGAGCCGGCAACGCAGCCCCCGGTTTTCCATCAATTGCCGCGGTGTGGCAATTGGACGGAACGGCGGCGGAAACGGGGAACGCAACAACGTCTATCTGGACTTTAAGCAGACCGACTCCAATCACCCTCTGACGATCCTCCATCGCGAGGCCATGGCCATGGTCCAAGAGTTGCCCGGCGCGGTCCCGCCGCCGGAAGACGGTGAATTCCACCCCAAGATCAGCCTCATGGAGTACGCCGGCCTGCCCCCGGCGGTGATGGCCGACGCCTCCGACTTCGCCAAAGGCGTGGCCATCGACATGGGAGTGCCGGCGGTGGCCCGGGCCTGGAGACTGGTCCTGCTGCGCTACCACTCGGAGGCTGCCGGCGACGATTGGAGCCACGGCGGTTGGGCGTCCGACCTGCGTTGGGAACACATCTCCAGTTACGTTCTATAGGCTGGGCAGAAATCCCCCTCGGTCCCCCTTTACGAAAGGGGGAGGTTCGAATCCCCCTTTGCAAAGGGGGATTTAGGGGGATTTCCGCTGGCGGCCGGACAGGCCCTGGGTTATCATGCTCTCAATTCATGGGTCCGCGCCTATTCGGAC
>CAYMZL010000520.1:0-1798 GCA_964394825.1 uncultured Dehalococcoidia bacterium
GTCAGGTCCTCGCGGAACATCTCGATCAATTCGATGCCCCTGAGTAGGGTTGGCTCGTTGGTGGTGTACCAGGTGGATGCGCCGGCGCCGTATTCGTCCATGATCTTCTGGAGCCGGACCAGTCCCTGTTTCGGCGTCATATAGTTGGGGTTTATCTCTTCCGCCGAGCTGGCGCCCTTGTGTTTTTCAAAGGTTTCCAGCGGCGCCCAGATGGTCTCCTGGATGCCGCGGACGCTGGCGTCGCTCACGGAGGGGGCGCCGGGGTTATCGGACACGTAACCCACGGCGGCCTTGGCGGCTATGCGGCCCTCGGTGAAGGAGCCGGACGAGAATTTATGGGGCGCGGCGCCCACCCCGTCGCCCGCGGCGAACAGGCCGTTAATAGTGGTCATCCGGTTATAACCCCAGAAATAATCGCCGGTCGCGATGTCCTCTGGGCCGCTGACCCACGCGCCTGCCTCGCCGGAGTGGGAGCCCATGATGTAGGGCTCGGTCAGCACCACTTCGGACGCCGTTTCCTCCGGGGCTATGTTCTGGGCCGCCCAGGTCAGGGCCTGGGCGATGGTCATATCCAGGAAGTCTTCCCAGGCCTCGTCACGGACCTTGTCCATCTTGGCGGGGTCGCCGCCGGCCAACGCCTGCATCGCCTCGTCGGTCCGCATATACATGGGTCCAAGGCCGTCTTTGATGTCCAGGAACATCTGGTGGTTCCGGAGTGGAGTGGGAGTGGGGATGGCGGAGCCGTAGGGCTCGTACTTCTTCAGTTCGTCGGCACGGGTGACGGTGTAATCTTCGCCCAGGGAATTTTCTATATGGGCGTGGAAGTATTGGAACCACATTCCCACCGGCCCATACCCGTCTTTGAACCGGGTGGGCACGAAACGGTGTTCCATCTGGGTCATTTCGGTCCCAATGGGAATCATCAGACCGTAGGCCGCGCCGGTGGCGAACACCGAGTACCAGGTCCGCCCCAGCCCCTCGCCCACTGAACGGGGACGAAAGACGTTGGAGGCGCCTCCACAAGTGATGATGACAGCCTTGGCCCGGAAGACGTAGAACTTGTTTTCCCTCACCGCGAATCCGACCGCGCCCGCGATCTTCTGCGGGTCGTCGGCGTCGGTCAGCAGATGGGTGACGGAGACCCGTTCGAAAAGGTTCTCGGGCCCGATGGCTTTCCTGGCCGGCTCGGCGGCGATGGGCTTGATGGACTCGCCGTGAATCGGGATCTGCCACCGGCCGATGCGTTCGTATTCGCCATTGTCCTTCTTCCAGACGGGCAGCCCCCACTCCTCCAAGAGATGGACGGAGTTGTCGACGTGGCGTCCCACGTCGTAGACCAAGTCTTCCCGGGCCAGTCCCATCATGTCGTTCACGACATAATTGACGAAGTCTTCCGGGGTATTCCAGCCGTAGCGCTGGCCCATGTAGCAGTTGATGGCGGAGAGCCCTTCTCCGGTGGCGCCACTCCGCTCGATGGCGGCCTTTTCCACCATGACCACGCGAAGGTCGCCGCTCCAGTATTTCGCCTCGAACGCCGCCCCGCAGCCGGACATTCCTCCGCCGATGATCAGGATGTCGCAATCGATGGTTTCTGTGACGGGAAGGGTCAAAACAGTCGCTCCAAGCTTTTGATTACCGGGTTATACTGCGGCAGCTATTTGGGCGTGGGCAACCGGTCGACGCCCAGCCACAGGGAGTCTCCGGCCAAGCTCTGGTTCTTGAGATCGTTCTGCCGGTCTTCGGTGAATCCCTCGAACAGGACCACCGAGCCCTCGGGCTTGGTCCGGGACTGGTAGGT
>CAYMZL010000521.1:0-1783 GCA_964394825.1 uncultured Dehalococcoidia bacterium
CCGGGAGGCGACCACCACCTGTGCGCCGGCGGCGGCGAAGGCCAGTGACATCGCCCTTCCGATGCCTCGGCTGCCGCCGGTCACGATGGCTACCTTGCCACGCAGTTCTCCTGTGGCGGCCATACTTACTCCGTAGGCCCGCCCACCGGGTTATGGGGCTTGGGGGCGGTCACTTAAGAAATCAGGCGGAACTTGGGGAGGGTGATCTTGTCGTCCAGCTTCTCGAATACCACTTCCACGGCCTGGCCAATCTTGATGTTGGCCGGGTCCGGGTCAACGCCCACCAAGTTGCTGGGCAGGCGCGGGCCCTCCTCCAGCTCAACTATCACCGGCACGTAGGGAGCCTTGTCGCGGAAAGGGGGAGAGGGTCCCCGGTGGACGATGGCGAAGGTGTGGATCGTGCCCTTGCCGCTGCTCTTGATCCAATCGGTGTCCCGGGAGAAACATTCGGGGCAGATGTCTCTGGGGTAGAAATAGGAGGAATCGCAGGCCTTACAGTGGCGCAGCCACAGTTCTTCTTCCCGGCATTTTCCCCAGTAATAATCGGATTCCGGTTGGGGTTCGGGGGCTGGTATCGGGGGCGAAGACTGTTGCTGCTGGGTCATCGGCGACTCCTAACATCCGGCGCTGGGGCAGCGCCTCCAAAAGAATAGGGACAAAAACCACAGGCGTCAAGAACCGGGTTTTTCGACGGGGCGCACGGCATCGCCGCAGTGTTGCGCCCTGGCCGGGCCTTCGAGTAACGTTGCCCATAAGATCGCGGAAAGCCCCAATGCGTATAACCATGGAGGTTTCCTGGCATGCGGATCGCGGTTATGGGGGCCGGAAGCACCGGCGGCTACTTCGGTGGGATGTTGGCCCGCGGCGGGAACGAGGTGTCCCTGGTCGCCCGGGGCGTCCATCTGGAAGCCATAAAATCGGATGGACTAAGGGTGGTCCGGGACGATGAAGAGTTCACGGTGCGGTGCCAAGCCACCGATGACCCCTCGGAGGTCGGCCCCGTGGACCTGGCGCTTCTGTGCGTCAAGACCTACCAGAACGGGAATGCCGTCCCGTTGATGCAGCCGCTGGTCGGACCTGAAACCACCGTGCTGTGCCTCCAGAACGGGGTTGACAGCTACCTGACGGCGGCCGAGTTATTGGGCGAATCATCGGTCCTGCCGGGGGCCGCATTCATCGAGGCCGCGATGCCGGCGCCGGGGGTGGTCCGGCAGACGGGCAGCCTGGTGCGGATCATTCTGGGCGAGACCGACGGCGTTGAGACGGAGCGTTGCCGGGCCATCCGGGACGCATTTGTGGGAGCGGGAGTGCCCGCCGAGGCCGTGCCGGATATCAGGGCCGGTCTGTGGGGAAAGTTCTTGTTCATCGCGACCATGGCCGGCGTCACGTCCCTGGCCCGGGCCACCCTGGCGGAACTCATGCCCCAACCCCAGTGGCGCAGGGTGGTCTTGGCTTGTCTGGCCGAGATCGACGCCGTCGGCCGGGCCAGCGGGGTCGATCTGCCCCAAGACATCGTGCCCGACACGGTGAGTTACATCGAAGAACATCTAGCCGATCTGCAGGCGTCGATGCACA
The DNA here is from genome assembly GCA_964394825.1 of uncultured Dehalococcoidia bacterium. Classification (GTDB taxonomy): domain Bacteria; phylum Chloroflexota; class Dehalococcoidia; order Lucifugimonadales; family UBA3495; genus UBA9611. The sequence continues at coordinate 1,576 of CAYMZL010000521.1, forward strand.
CCGACCTCTTGGCCGGACGCCCGCTGGAACTTGAGGCGTTGAACGGCGCGGTGGTGCGGGCCGGAATAGAGTCGGGTGTCGCCACGCCCATAAACGATGTGATATACGCCATGCTGAAGGCTCATCAGAAGGGTTCTTAACCGGGAATGGAGTAGAAATAATGGCAGAGACCCCGGACAGCCACGACCTGGACAAGCTGACCAGATGG
>CAYMZL010000522.1:0-1772 GCA_964394825.1 uncultured Dehalococcoidia bacterium
TTCAAGTTGGACTGCTTTGGTGGTCATGGGACGACGGTCTCCGGTGGTGTGAATACTACTGATTCCTGGAGGAAAGCGCTCAAGAGATAGTGGCGCGAGAAGGAAAACCGTAGCCGTCTAATAATAGCACCGGCCACCCTGAAAGTGAATGCCGAAAGTGAACGCCGAAAGTGAATGGCGCTTCTGCCGTGGCGCCCTCTCAAGCGGCGATTCTTGACACCCGGTTTATCATGGTTTTGGACTCTGACCGGAGGGGAACAGATGGCGTCTCATTCACTGGGGCTGTCCTTGCATGAAGCGGCGCGAAGCATGGGCGTGCCCTTTACTCAGGAGAATGAGCCCGAGGACCGGACAGTCAGGGCCAACGGCTTGGATTTCCATTACCTGGAGTGGGGAGACCCCGCCAACCCCACCCTGGTCATGCTCCACGGGGTTTCGCAACAGGCCCACAGTTGGGATTTTGTCAGCCTGTCCCTATCTCCGGCTTACCACGTCATCGCCTTGGACCAGCGCGGCCATGGCGACACCGACTGGGCGCCCGACGGGAATTACTCCCTTGACGCCATGCAGGCGGACATGGACTGTGTCATCGACGCCTTGGGCCTGAACGACTTCAACCTTATGGGGCACTCCATGGGCGGGCGCAACAGCTTCATCTGGGCGTCGCGCCACCCGGAAACCCTGCGGTCGTTAACGATCGTGGACACCGGCCCCGAGACCCAACGCCGCGGCCAGGACCGGATCCGCCAGTTCCGGGAGTTGCCCAACAACCTGGATAGTTTTCAAGAGTTCGCCGAGCGGGTTAAGGAATACACCGGGCGGACCGAAGAACAGGTCTTGGGAGCGCTCAAGTACAGCATCCGCGAGATGCCGGACGGCAAATGGGCTTGGAAATGGGACCCGGAGACCCGTAACCGTGGCCGGGGGGATCCGGCTTGGCCCACGGAGCGCTTGTGGGAGTGCGTCGAGGCTGTCGACTGCCCGTCTTTGGTGCTCCGGGGCAGCCGGAGCGACGTCTTTGCCGAGGAGACTCTGGCCACCATGGGCCAGGTGATGTCCGACTGCACAACCGAAACCATCAAGAACGCCGGGCACCTGGTGCAAGGCGACAATCCGGTCGATTTCATCGCCGCGGCCCAGGGGCTTCTTTCCCGGACCAACGGCTAGCGGCTTCCCGCCAAGGTCACCAGCCCTTAGGTGATCAATCGGGGAATCAGGACTCCGAGGGCGAATCCGATGCCCGCGGATACGGCCCCGATGGCTAGGATCTCCAACCCCTGCAGCAGCGGCGAGCGTTGCACCAGCCGTCCCTTGCCCACGCCCAAGAAGAACAGGCCGGTGAGTGCGGCCCCGATGGAGACGCCGATGGCCGGCCCGCCTTCCAAGAAGAAGTGGGGCAGGATGGGGATAAAAGCCGCCAGGATGAAAGCCACGCCCATGGTGAGGGCGTCTTTCGTCGGGTTGGTGGTGTCGTCGGGGCTGATGCCCAGTTCCTTCTCCACCAGGGTGCGTAGCCACAGTTCCTTGTCTTCGGCAATCTCGTCGGCCAGATGCCGGGCCTCTTGGTAGGTCTTGCCCTCGCGCTGGTAGAGGACCACCAACTCGGCCAGCTCCTCCGCAGGGTTCTCCTCCAACTCCTTGGCTTCCCTGGCGATCTCCGCCCGCTGGACGTCCTGTTCGGCCCGGGAGCCTAAGAATGCCCCAGTTGCCATGGACAGCATCCCGGGGAGGGCGGCGGCCAGGCCGGCGACCAGAATGGTGGTCTGATTCTC
>CAYMZL010000523.1:0-1760 GCA_964394825.1 uncultured Dehalococcoidia bacterium
GCCTTCACCTTGAGCATCCTGGTCAGGTCTTCGTCGAAGAAATCGGTGTACATGCCGGAGCGGTATGAAACGGAGCCGGTGGCATCGTGGCGGCCGTCGGCGATGATCAGGTCCAACAGCGAGTCCCGTTCTGCGAAGGACAACGCCTGCGCCTGTTCGATGGACATGGCATCAAGCTGGTTCAGGGTATGGGCCGGGCTGCCTACCTGAGTCATGGCACAGCATCCTTCTGGCTTGCGGGCTTGCAAGATCGGTGCCAGTATCTTATCCCCCGCCACCAGGGCGTGCAAGACGCTTTGACACCCTTCAACCCGGCCACCTATCATTGACGGACAGAACCCTGTGTTATGCCGCAACGGTGCATCTCAAGGGGGCACGAGGGAGGCGCCCATGGCGACCATTCAAGAGCTAAAGGAACAATACCAAGGCCTGGACCGGGAACTGCCGGCCAAGGCCGAGGAGGCCATCGACCCATCGTGCCTGCTCACCTTTCAGTACGAATATCCCAACCAGCAGTCCCAGGTCGAGATAGACACCGACGAATTCACCGCGGTCTGCCCGTGGACCGGCCTCCCCGACTACGGCGTCCTGCGCATATCCTATGTGCCGGGTGATTCATGCATCGAGCTAAAATCCCTGAAGTATTACCTTCTGTCCTACCGTGACGTGGGCATCGTCCAGGAGCATGCCGCCAACCGGATACTCAACGACCTGGTGGCGGTCTGCCGGCCACGGTCCATGAAGATTACCCTGGACTACAAGGTCAGGGGCGGATTGCATACGGCGGTAACCGTGGAGTACTCCCAGGACAACGGCGGCAAGTAGGCAGGTAACTGGGGCGGCGCCGGGCCCCACGCCCCCAGATCCCGCCCCCTAATCCATGTACCAGATAAGAATCGAGTTCACCTTCGACAGCGGGCACCGCCTCCTGGACTACCACGGCAAGTGCGCCTATCCCCACGGCCACACCTACCGGGCGGAGGTCTTTCTGGAATCCCAGTCTTTGGACCGCTTGGGTCTGGTCTACGACTTCACCGAACTGAAAGAGCGGATCAAGTCCTGGGTGGACGAGAATTGGGACCATGCCTTTCTGGTGAACAGCCGGGATAGCGAGCTCATCGCCGGGTTGAGCGGCGCGGCCTTGGTCCGCCTCTACAAGTTCCAGGACCAAAACCCCTCGTGCGAGGTCATGAGCCGGACACTCTACGAGAAGACCGTGGCGCTCTGCGGCGTGACTCCCGCCAAGGTGCGGCTCTGGGAGTCGGTGAACCAATTCGCCGAATACCACGGAGAGAATTAGCGGCATGCCCAGCTACGGGGTAAGCCTGCTCTCCGGCGGACTGGACTCGACCACGGTAACCGCCCTGGCCAAGGGCAAGACCGACCACCTGACGGCCCTGACCTTTCACTATGGTCAGAGCCACAGCAAAGAGGTCGATTGCGCCGCCGACGTTGCCCGGTCGATGGGCGTTCCCCAGGAACTGATGGACATCTCGTTCCTGGGCAAGGTGGCCTGGTACTCGGCGCTGACCAACCCCGAGCGGTTCCCGGTGCCCGAGGACCGGGACGCCGCCCAGATGGGAAACAGCATCCCCATCACCTACGTTCCGCTGCGCAATACCATCTTCCTGTCGCTGGCCGCCGCCTACCTGGAGAGCCAGGCCCTGCATGCCATTGAGATGGAAGGCATCCCGGCAACGGACCTCAAGGCCCACATCTACATGGCGCCCAACGCCATCGACTACAGCGGCTATCCCGAC
>CAYMZL010000524.1:0-1733 GCA_964394825.1 uncultured Dehalococcoidia bacterium
CCGGTTCGTTGACACCCAATCAGCCCCTGCGTAGACTGGATTTCAAGATGTTCTAACCAATATCGGGCAGCTTGATATCAGGTGGTCACCCGGAGGTAACCCTTGGACTCCCCCGAAGATCTGGCGGAATTACGGGAGCGCAGCGCCCGGTGGCGTGGCAAACAAGACCCCGGCGCCCAGCGCAAAGCCACGTTCAAGACACCCTCTCAGGTGACTGTTGACCAGGTCTACACGCCGGAGAACACCTCCGGAGGGAGCTATCTGGAAGACCAAGGACTGCCTGGCGAGTATCCCTACCTGCGGGGCGTTCACGCTTCCGGATACCGCGGGCGGCTCTGGACCATGCGCATGTTCGCCGGGTTCGGCCGGCCTGAGGAAACCAACTCCCGGTTCAGGTTTCTCCTCGAGCAGGGTCAGACCGGCCTGAGCGTGGCCTTTGACATGCCCACCCTCTATGGGTACGACACCGACGATCCCCGCGCGGCCGGCGAGTTCGGCACCTGCGGCGTGGCGGTTTCCTCCCTGGCCGACATGGAGACCCTCTTCCAGGGGATCAAGCTCGACCAGATCACCACCTCCATGACGATCAACAGCCCGGCGGCCATCATCTGGGCCATGTACATCGCCTTGGCCGAGAAACAGGGCGCTTCCCTGGACCGTCTGGGCGGCACGATCCAGAACGACATCCTCAAAGAATATATCGCCCAGAACGAGTACATCTTCCCGCCCGAGCCGTCCGTGAGGCTGGTGGTCGACACCGTGGAGTTTGCCACCCGCCAGGTCCCCCAGTGGAACCCCATCAGCATCAGTGGCTACCACATCCGTGAGGCCGGGTCCAACGCGATACAGGAGCTGGCCTTCACCCTGGCCGACGGCTTCGAGTACGTCCGCCAGACCCTGGACCGGGGCCTGAACGTGGACGAGTTCGCGCCCAGGCTCAGCTTCTTCTTCAACTCCCACAACAACTTCTTCGAGGAGGTGGGCAAGTTCCGGGCCGCCCGACGCATCTGGGCCAGGGAGATGCAGGAGACCTTTGGGGCCAAGGACCCCAGGTCCCATCAACTGCGTTTCCATGCCCAGACCTCCGGGCAGACCCTCACCGCTCAACAGCCCGAGAACAACGTCGTCCGGGTATCGTTTCAGGCCCTGGCCGCGGTGCTGGGCGGCTGCCAGTCGCTGCACACCAATGGCAAGGATGAAGCCTGGGCCCTGCCCTCGGAAGAAGCCGCCCTCCAGGCCCTGCGCACCCAGCAGATAATCGCCCACGAGACCGGCGTCACCGACACCGTGGACCCCCTTGGCGGCAGCTACTTCGTTGAGACGATGACCAACAGTCTGGAGGCATCCAGCTACGATTATTTCCGGCGGATCGACGACATCGGCGGAGTGATCCCCGCCCTGGAAACCGGCTTCCTCCAGCGAGAGATCGCGGACGCCTCCTACGTGTATCAGTTGGAGGAAGACCGCAAAGAGCGGATCACCGTGGGCGTCAACGAATACAACACCGGGGACGGAACGGAGATACCGTTGCTCCGGGTTGACCGGGAAGGGGAGAAAAAGCAGATCGATGGACTGAACGAGGTCCGCCGCACCCGTGACAACCGGGAGGTTGCCCAGCGGCTAAAGGCCCTGGAGATGGCCGCCCGCGGCTCGGAAAACACCATGCCCTACCTGGTGGAAGCCGCCAAGGCCTACGCCACCCTGGGCGAGATGATGGACGTCTTCCGGGAGGT
>CAYMZL010000525.1:0-1731 GCA_964394825.1 uncultured Dehalococcoidia bacterium
GCCCGGCCACGGTCCCAAAGGAACCACACCGGCGCAACGTGAGGCGTTCCCGCCGATCGCAATGTCACCAGATGGGCGATCCTCGGTTGGGTCAGGAACCGTTCCATTTCTTGTTGGCTTAGTTTGGCCATGGGCGCACCTCAGGATAGTCTCGGGCGCGGGATTGCCCTAATATATCAGATTGAATCTCCGACCCATCAAACCCTTAATCCAAATCAGGGCAGGCACATGAAACTTCCGATTTTGGTCCTCTGTGCGGCATTCATCTTGACCGCCGCTTGCGGCGGGTCGGCCACGCCCGCCGCCCAAACCGCATCTCAGCCATTGGTGTTCCTGCCTGAAGACGAGGGCCCCCACGACTCCGGAATCGAGTGGTGGTACTTCAATGGGCTGCTCACCAACGACCGGGGCCGGGAATACAGCTTCCACTACGTGACCTTCCAAAGCAAAGCCGTCGGCGGCGCCGTTCCCCATCTGTTGCAGGCCAGTCTGGGCGACCGCACGGCCGGCGAGCACCTAACCGGCGAGCAGGCGCTCTTGGACACTTCGGACCGGAACGCGGCCGGCATCGAGGTCAGAGTGAACGGGTGGGAGATGCAGGGCGACGGAGAGTTCTACAGCCTAAAGTTCACCCTGGCCGAATATTCCCTGGACCTCCAGGCCGTCTCAACCCGGCCGCCCGTGCTGCACCAAGGCGTCGGGTTGGTAAACCTGGGGCCGGCGGGCGACACCTTCTACTACTCGCGCACCCGCCTGGATGTGACCGGGACAGTGGCCATCGCCGGTGAGCAACGCCCAGTGACCGGCTCTGCCTGGATGGACCACCAATGGGGCGACGTACTCGGAGAACGGGTTGGTTGGGACTGGGCCAGCCTGCAATTGGACGACGGCAGCGACCTGATGGCGGTCATGGTCTGGGACCCGGTGGACCGGACTCCATTTTCCGGCTACGGCACCCTGGTTTCGCCCGACGGGCCGGCGCTGGCTCTGACACAAGACGACGTGTCCATCACGTCCCAGGAGACCTGGACCAGCCCGGCTACGGGTATCGAATATCCCAGCGGCTGGACGCTGACCGTCCTTTCCCTGGATCTCAGCCTGGAACTGGAACCGGTGCTGGTGGACTCGGAATTCGCCGGTAGCCGCTACACGCCAGCCGCCTACTGGGAAGGGGAAGTGCGGGTAACCGGGACGCGCCAGGGCCGCAGCATCGGCGGCCGGGGCTTCGTCGAACTGGTGGGTTACGACCCCCGCCAATTAGGCGGCCCCGCCGCGTCTCCACGACAGCAACTCCCACCACCTTGACTTACGAGGCCGTACGTTCAAGAAGAGGACAATCCCAGGATAGCTTCTGAATCTCGGGCCTGCTGATCAAGATAACCTAAAACCCAAGGGCGTCCCCGCTGCGGTAAATGCGGTCATCTGGGCATAGGAGAATATCAAATCAGACGGCTAGAAAGATCGTATTCACGGCGTTAGCAAGCCCGCATTATACGAAACCGCTCAAAACTGCTGAAATCTGCTAGGGTTTCTTGGTAGGATTACAGCCATCATTGGTTTTATCCAACTAATAATCGCCCGGGTACCTCGGTGTTCGATACCACACTAAAGAAAAAGCGATTGGTTGGGCTGGTCCTCCTTGCGGTGCTGCTGGGCCTATTCTTGTGGTTCAACCGGATCCCCAAGCTGGACACCGTAGCGGAGGACTTGGTCAGCGCCACGGCGCCGGCC
>CAYMZL010000526.1:0-1726 GCA_964394825.1 uncultured Dehalococcoidia bacterium
CGACGGTTGCATGATCGAAGCCAAGATCGGCGACCCTGAGCTGGGTTTTGTGGGCGAAGTCACCAACATTAACACCGATTTGATCAGAGCATTGCTGGACAGCGGGTATATACCGATGATTGCCCCCCTCGGCGTCCACGTGCGCGACGGCTCTGATCATGCCGGCAGCCCGCTGAACATAAACGGTGACACGGTTGCGGGAGAACTGGCCCACGCATTGGAGGCCGAGCAACTTATCTTCCTGACCGACGTCGCCGGCGTCATGGACGGCGGCGGCCGCGTCATCAGGCGGCTGGACCGGCGGCGGGCCAATATCCTGTTCAACTCCGGCGTGATTCAGGGAGGCATGATTCCAAAGTTGTCCGCCTGTCTGCGGGCGCTGGAACGCACTCCCGTGGCCAAGATCATCGATGGGCGCCAACCCAACGCGCTGCTGGACTGTGTGCGGGGCGATTCGTCCGGGACCACTATTGTCGGCGATTTCGGAAACGCCCGCAGGCCTTAATCTCATGCCCCAACCTTTGCATAGCCCATGAGCTACGATCTGACGAACGACGCCGGTCAGCCGGAAGGCCCGGCCCTGCCGGGAATCTCAGCCGTTAACCTGCGGCGGGTCCGCAACGGCAGCATCATCGCCGTGGGCCTCCTGTTCGCCTTCTTGGTCCTGTGGTGGCTGCGGACGGTCTATACCGATTGGCTGTGGTTCGGTGAGGTGGGCTACCGGAGTGTCTTCACCAAGATCCTGGTGATCAAGATCTGGCTCTTCATCGGCGGGACGGCGGTGGCGGCGGCAGCCCTGGTGGTCAACTTCTACTTCACGTTCCGGTTCTCCCGGGGCCCGTCCACTCTCGCCGTGACCGATGATGCGATGCGGCTGTTACGGGCGCTCTTGGTGGCGGCGGTGGTCGTCACCGTCTTGACCGCCGCGCCCATATTCGGCTCGTCCGCCGAGGGCCGCTGGGAGACCTTCCTGCTGTTTTTGAACAAGGTTTCCTTCGGGGTTGCCGACGCCGAATTCGGCTGGGACGTCTCATTCTTCGTCGTGACCCTGCGGATGCTCCAGTTCATCCAGGGCTGGGTCATGGGCATCCTGATCACGTCCGTGGTGATGTCGCTGTTGCTTTATGCCGGGATCTACGGATTGAGGGGGCTGAACTTCTTCCTGGCGCCGCGGATGCTGAAGCACATGGGCATCCTGGGCGGCCTTTTGATGTTGAGCATAGCAAGCGGACATGTCCTGGCCGTCTACGAACTGGTCCTGTCGCCGGGAGGCTTGGTGCCCGGGGCCGGTTACGCCGACATCCACGCCCGCATCCCGGTGCTCTGGCTGATGACCGGCATCGCAGTCCTGGGCGCCGGCGCCTTCTTCGTCAGCAACTATTTCGGCGGTCTCAGGCTGATGGTGGGTTCCTTCAGCCTCTGGGTCATCATGTTGCTCCTGGCCAACCTGGCCTTTCCGGCGCTGTTCCAGCGCTTCCAGGTGGACCCCAACGAGTTTGTGCGGGAGCAGGTTTACATCGCGCGGAACATCGAGGCCACCCGGGCCGCCTACCAACTTGACCAAGTGACACCGGTCGCACTCCCGGCGGTGCGCGCTGTGGACGCCGAAGTAGTGGCCGAAAACCTGGCGGTCATTGAGAACATACGGCTGTGGGACGTGGAGCCGCTGCGAGACGCCTACAACCAACTCCAGTTCATGGAGTTGTACTACAACTTCTTGAACATG
>CAYMZL010000527.1:0-1725 GCA_964394825.1 uncultured Dehalococcoidia bacterium
CACGAGTGGGAGCGGGAGGTCCAGGTGAACCTGTGGGGGGCCATCAACTGCATCCACGCCGTGCTGCCGGGGATGATTGAGAAGCAGGCCGGAGCCATCGTCTGCATCAGTTCCGACGCGGGCCGGATGGGCGAGTACCGGGAGGCGGTCTACTCCGCCTGCAAGGCCGGGGTGATTGCCCTAAGCAAGTCCATCGCCCGGGAAACGGGCCGTTACGGGCTGCGGCTGAACGTGGTGTGTCCCGGACTGGTGGTGCCGCCGGACGAGGAGTCCATCAGCGAAGAGAGCATGTGGAACCAGATGCGGGAGGTATTCACTGAGGAAGTGCGCGAGCGGGTTCAGCGCAACTACCCGATTCGCCGCATGGGCACGGCCCAGGAAGTGGCCAATGCCGTGGTCTTCCTGGCCTCGGACGCCGCCAGTTTCATCACCGGCCAAACCCTGAGTGTCAGCGGCGGCTATACGATGATGTAGCGGCGGCGGTCTAAACCAGCGTCAAAAGAGCAAGCGGTCCTTCCCCATTTTTTCATCGGGGAAGGACCGCTTTGGTTCAAGGAGTCGTTTGGACGCTTACTTGTTGTTCAGCGCCACCAGGTCCCAGGACCTTTTCTCGACCTTGGGCATTACGGCTTGGATCAAGTTTTCGTCCAACTCGGCGGCGATGCTGGGGTAGCCGGCCCGCTCGATCATGGACTTTAGCTTGCCACCCTTGAACTGGTCCAGAGTCCAGCGCAGGGTCTCGCCCGAAGTCGTCACGTCCCAATAGATGCGGACGTCCTGGTTGCGGGGCCCGTAGTGGTAGTGAGGGGCACCCTGGAAACAGTCGAAGGCCAGCAGCTCCACTTCATGGTCAGCCACGTCGGCCAGGACGTGGATGGCCATCCCTTCGTCGTTGATCTGAGGCAGGTGCCGGTATTCCAGGCCGAAGCGGATGTTCCCGGCTTGCACCTTGTCTCCCTCGACCAGCTCGGGCATCATGTGGTGGACGGTGCGGCGCTCTTCCCGGACCATGTCCCGGGCCTTGGCCTCCACCTTGTTGAATACCGCCTTCTTTACCGGGGTTGCTTCCAGAGAAGCAGCCAGGTCCTCATAGCCGGCCCGGCGCACCATGGCCGGCAGGTTGTTACGCAGGTTGTTTATGGTCCAGCCCAGCGGGTTGCCAGCGGTGGTCTTGTCCATGAATAGCCGGATATTGTGGTTCTCCGGCCCGTAATGGTAGTGAGGAGCCTGGTCGAAGCAGTCGAACCGAAGGATCTCGGTGTCTTTGCCGTCGACCTTGGAATAGACCTGCAGGCACAGACCTTGGTCGTCCATTATCTCTTTGCGGTAGCTCATCGCGAAATCTACCGAGCCGGCATCAAAAGTCGTCGATCCCTTATCCATGGTTAGCCTCCTTCAATTTATGCTGAAGTATCGAACCTGAAACGGCGTCAAGCAAACGTAACACGCCTGACCGTTGATTGGGGGGATTATAGCACGACCGCTGGGCCCAGGAAACATCAATTTTACGTCTGAATCATCGCCTCGGTTACCGGTTGCGGGAATAATCCGTTTGGTATAGATTGCGGCAGATGCGTGGGAGTGGGAGGTTGGAAGTTGTCCGCCAGGGGAATCGCCCGTGCAATTTAAACACCTCCTCGGCCTCCCGGTGGCAGCGGCGCTGGCCGTATCCTGCGGCGGCGCCGAGGCTGTCCCTGTGCCGCTGACGTCCCCTCCGGTCTCTAC
>CAYMZL010000528.1:0-1718 GCA_964394825.1 uncultured Dehalococcoidia bacterium
GTAGTCCATAAATACGGTGGGTCATCCATGGGCGACGCCGAAAAGATACAGAACGTGGCCCGCCGCATCGCCGATGTGAGAAAGAGCGGGACCGGTGTCGTGGCCGTGGTTTCCGCCATGGGCGATTCCACCGACGAACTGATCGAACTGGCCCATTCCGTCTCCAAGCAGCCCCATCCCAGGGAGTTGGACCTGCTGCTATCCACCGGCGAGTTGGTGTCCTGTACGCTGTTGACCATGGCCCTGGCGGACCTGGGTCAAGAGGCGGTGAGCCTCACCGGTTCCCAGGCGGGGATCCACACAGACACCAGCTACGGCCGGGCCCGGATCGACCGGGTGGACACGAGCCGGATGCAGAAAGAGATGGAAGAGGGCCGCATCGTGGTGGTGGCGGGATTCCAAGGGATAACCGAGGACGAGGACATAACCACTCTGGGGCGCGGCGGCTCCGACACCACGGCGGTGGCCCTGGCGGTGGCCCTGGAGGCAGACCGGTGCGAGATATACACTGACGTGGACGGCATCTACACTGCGGACCCCAAGATTGTCCCAGAGGCCCGCAAGCTGGATGAGATCGGCTACGATGAGATGCTGGAGCTGGCCTACTACGGCTTCAAGAGGCATCCCCGGTCCATCGAGTTGGGCCGTCTTTACAACGTGCCGATATACGTGGCTTCCAGCTTCAACCAGACTCCCGGGACATTGATACACGGCAATGCGGACAAGAAAGATATGGAAAACAGGATCAAAGTAACGGGTATCGCCTGCACCACCAACGTGGCCAAGATTACCGTGCGCAGCGTCCCGGACCGTCCCGGTGTGGCCGCCGCCCTGTTTGAACCCTTGGCCCAGTCCGGGATCAGCGTGGACACCATCGTCCAGAACACCAGCCAGGACCGGACCACCGACATCAGCTTCACCGTCAGCGGCACGGACCTGCCGGCCGCCCTGGCCAAGGTCGAGGAATTGGCCAAGGAGATCGGCGCCGGAGGCCTGTCCAGCGAGGGCAATCTGGCGGCGGTGAGCGTCGTCGGGTCCGGGATGCAGAACACCCCGGGTTATGCCTCGCGCATGTTCCGGATGCTGGCCGACGGCAACGTGAACATAGACATGATCACGACCTCGGAGATTCGCATCTCCTGCATCATCAGGGAAGAGCAGGCCAAGGAAGCGGTGAGGCTTCTGCACCGGGGCTTTCAATTGGACGAGCCAGAATAGCCCGGCGGACGAACCCGAATGACCCGGCCCGGCATTCTTCAATACCTCAGCCCTCTAACCCATAGGGAGTAGGCCCCTTGCCTCAGCCATTTCTATCAGTTGTGATTCCCGCGTTCAACGAAGAACCGCGGATCTCGGGCGTTCTCTCCCAGGTGATTGAGTACCTCGCGGCTCAGGACTACGGTTGGGAGATTGTGGTGGCCGACGACGGCAGCCAGGACCACACCGCTCAACTGGTGGGCCGGGTGATCGTAGAACACCCCAACGTCCGTATCCTGCGCCTTTCGCACCGGGGCAAGGGATGGGCGGTGAAGCACGGCATGCTGGCGGCCCAGGGCGAGTACCGTTTGCTTTGCGACGCCGACCTATCGGTCCCCATTGAGCAGGTGGAGCGTCTATTGCCTCCTCTGGGGCCCGGCTCCGACATCGTATTGGGCTCACGCGAGGCCCCCGGCGCAGCCCGGATCGGTGAACCGGCGCGCCGCCATCTGATGGGCCGG
>CAYMZL010000529.1:0-1712 GCA_964394825.1 uncultured Dehalococcoidia bacterium
AGGAGATGTTTTACATCGACCCCGCCGTCTGCATCGACTGCTCCTATTGCGTATCGGTATGTCCGGTCAACGCGATCTTCGACGAATTCACCGTGCCCTCGGAATGGCGTCACTTCATCGGCAAGAACCGGGACTTCTACAAATAGGCCCGAAATAGCCCCGTCCGCAGTTTTCGCACCTCACCGGCCTGCCTCCGGCCGGCTGCTCCCCGTATAGCCTGGGCCCCCCTTTGGACGTATACTAGCCACCACCAAACGGCCAACCGCGGATCCAATCCCGGGCCGGCGGCGGAGGTACTCAGCGATGACCCTTTTCCTTAAGGACGAAGACGTGGCCCAGTGCGTGACCATGGACGCCATGCTTGAGGCCATAGAGTCCATGCAGCGCCACTACGGCGACGGCCAAGCCCACAACATGACCCGCCGCAAAATCATCGCCGAAAGCGGCATGTTGTCCGTGATGGGCGGCGGCCTCTTTCACCAGGGGTTGCTGGGGGTCAAGACCTACACGGTGGTCAAGGGGTCGTATTCGTTCCAAGTCAGCCTCTACGACGCCGACACCGGAAAACTTCTCTGTTACACCCAGGCCAACCGATTGGGCCAACTGCGTACCGGGGCGACCACCGGCGTGGCGGTAAAGCACCTGGCCAACCCCGGAGAGGCCACCGTGGGAATCATCGGCACCGGGGGCCAGGCCCCCACCCAACTTGAGGCCGTGTCCAAGGTCAGGGGCATCAAGAAGATCAAGGCCTTCAGCCGAACTCAGGAGCGCCGGGAGGAGTTCGCCCGCAGGATGACTGGCGCCATGGGCGTCGAGGTCTCCGCCGCCGCCACCAACGAAGAGGCGGTGCGCGACTGCGACATAATTGTTTGCGTCGCCGCCAACATGGAGCCGGTGGTCCAGGGGGCCTGGCTCAAGGACGGCAGCACCGTGATCGGGGCCGGACCCACCACCTGGCGCGCCCGGGAGGTCGATGAGGCCACCATCGCCCGCGCCGGAAAGCTGATCGTGGACTCAACAGATCAGGCCACCATCGAGGCGGGCGACCTCTGCAGCGCGGTGGACAAGGGCATCATTCAGTGGAGCAAGGTGCACGAACTTAGGCACGTTGTTTCTGGGGCGGTAACCGGCCGGGACAGCGCGAACCAAGTGGTCTACGCCAAGATCATGGGGACCGGGGTGGCCGACGTAGCCGCCGCCAAATTGGCCTACGATTCGGCCAAAGCCAAGGGCCTGGGCACGGAGATGGACTGGTAGCGGGCGCGGCCGCAAATCTTTGACATATTTATGTCACACATCCATACTGGTTATGTATGAGGACCACTATTCGAATCAACGACCAGTTGCTCCGGGACGCCAAAGCCCGTGCGGCACGGCTGGGCTGCAGCCTGACCTCACTCATCGAAGACAGTCTAAGACAAGCGTTGTCTCGCCAGCCAGCTAACCCAAGGCGAGGCCGGGTCAAGTTGAACACATTCCTAGGCCGTGGACTTAGGCCCGGGGTGGACTTGGACAACTCCGCGAGGTTACTCGATATCCTAGAGTCGGTAGATGGACCTGATCGACGTTAACATCTTGGTCTACGCCTACCGGCAAGAATCCCCAGACCACGATGCCCACCGCCAATGGCTGGAGGACGTTATCAACGCCGACCAGGCGTATGGAATCTCGGACCACGTTTTAGCGGGGTTTCTACGGGTTGTCACCCACCC
>CAYMZL010000530.1:0-1659 GCA_964394825.1 uncultured Dehalococcoidia bacterium
CATGGCCGAATTAAAGGCCGAGTACGGCCCGTCCCTGAAACCCCATGCCTGGGAACAGGACCTCTCCACCGACAGATTGGTGTTGGAGACCCAAGGAGTGAAACCGTGGCGGTTGCTCATCTCCGAATACCGCCGGACCAAGGACCGGCTCGCCGCATTGCAGGCCGCGGGTGGAAAGACAGGCGCCAAAGAGTTATTGGCCATGGTGGACGCGGTGAAGTCTCACCAGCGGAACGAGGCGGTGTTCGAGGAGCACGGCGCGCTCGGCCCCGAGCTTTTCGGCGGCCGCTGGCACGACCGGGACTCGGACTGGCCGCGACTGACGGCGGTCACCCAGTGGTTGTCGGAGCTTAATGACGACATTTCCGGCGGCCGAATGCCGCAAGGGTTGTTGGATTATCTAGCCTGGGGACCGGTCTCGGTCAAACTACCTGAGATGGCCGCCCGCATCGACCACGCCGTGGGGGAGGTCCGCAGGGCTGCCTCGGCCGTTGCCCTTGGCATGGAGTTGGACGTCGTCCGGCGCTTCGAACAGCGAGAAACCCTGGAAGAGCAGCGGTTGGAGCAACAGCGTCAACTGGCCACCGGGTGTCTGGAGCGGATGGAAAGCGTTCACGATGTGGCCCGCCTGAATCTCCAGGGCGCGGCCTGCCAGACCGAAGGGCTCCAAAGCATCTTGGAGGCAGCGTACCAGTGGTCCGGCGGCGAGAACGCCCTCGCGGACGCCTATGACCGCGCTTGGTACGAGGGGCTCTGGGAGCGCGCCCTAAAAGAACGGACCGAGCTGGCCTCCTTTGACGGGGCCGCCCACGACCAGGTGAGGCAGAGCTTTCAAGGATTGGACCGCCGGGTCCTGGTTCACAACCGCGCCCGGCTGGCCCAGGCCCACTGGGAGCGGCTGCCCCGGAGCCAGGGCGGGGGCCAGTTGGCCGTGCTGCGCCGCCAGTTCGAGATACGCCGCCGCCACCTGCCCATCCGCCGGCTTCTGGAACGGGCGGGCAATCCCATCCAGGCGATCAAACCCGTTTTCATGATGAGTCCACTGTCCATCGCGGCCTACCTAAGCCCAGGCGGAATCAAGTTTGACCTGGTGGTGTTCGACGAGGCCAGCCAGGTGAAGCCGGTTGACGCCCTGGGCGCGGTGATGCGGGGCGGCCAGGTGGTGGTGGTGGGCGACAGCCAGCAGCTTCCGCCGACGCCCTTCTTCGAGACCGTGGGACAGGTGGAGGAGTACAGCGAAGATGAGGCGGCCAGCGACATCGAAAGCATCCTCGGCCTGTTCGCGGCCCAGAACGCGCCCAGCCGCATGCTGCGCTGGCATTACCGCAGCCGTCACGACTCGCTGATCGCGGTCTCCAACCACGAATTCTATGGCGGTGAGTTGGTGCTGTTCCCCAGCCCCGATGCCGGGCGGGCGGACACCGGCCTGTTCTATCATCATCTGCCCGACACGGTCTATGGCCGGGGGACCACCGGGACCAATCCCCTGGAAGCCGGGGCCGTGGCCCGGGCGGTGATGGAGCATGCCAGAACTATGCCCGAGCTATCCCTGGGAGTGGCTGCATTCAGCATGGCGCAGACGAGGGCGGTCCAGGACCGGCTGGAGGAGTTGCGGCGGGCGGACCCATCGGGCGAAGGCGTCTTCGCGGCCCATGCCGC
>CAYMZL010000531.1:0-1657 GCA_964394825.1 uncultured Dehalococcoidia bacterium
GGTCTCGAAGTTATGGGCCTGCTCTTCACCCCCCGCCCCCAAGAACACGTCTTTGGTGGATACCAGTTCCACATCGGCCAGGCCGGAACTCTGGATGGCGTCCAGGTACTCTCCTGCCAGGAGAGCGCCGCCGATTCAAGCGGTCCAGAGGTCCACGTCCTCTTTGGCCTCGTCGGGCACCTGTTTGTAGACCACAATGTCAGCCAGATGCAGGCGTCCGCCGGGCTTCAAGACCCGGAAGACCTCTTTGAACACCGCGTATTTGTCGGGAGTCAGGTTGATCACGCCGTTGGAGATGACTACGTCCACCGAACCGTCGGGGACGGGGAGTTCCTCGGCGAATCCCTGCTTGAATTCCACCTGGGTCAGGCCCAGGCCTTTGGCGGTCTTCCGGGACCGCTTCAACATGGCGTCGGTCATGTCCACGCCAATCACTTTGCCGTTGGGACCGACGAGTCTGCCGGCAATCATGCAATCGAAGCCGCACCCCGACCCGATGTCCAGCACCGTTTCGCCGGAAGCGATCTCGCCCACGGAGAAAGGATTGCCCACTCCGGCGAAGGACTCCACGGCCTCCGGCGGCAGGCCGGCCAAAAGGTCTTCGGGATACTCCAGGATCTTGGCCAGGGGCAAGCCATGGTGAAAGTGAAAGGTCAGCTCGGGACTGCTTGCTACCTCGGTGTATTTCTCCTGGATCTCTCGGCGTAAGATATCTACTTCGGGCGCAATCTGGGTGGCCATTTCTTTCCCCCGATTCGACGTTTCGTCCGCAACGATCCCCGGCTGGTTTCTCTATTATCTATGAGCGATTATATCAGCGGCCAGCGATTTTTGATTGTTGGTGCGGGCGTTTCTGCTGGTCCGCAAGATCTCCGCGCCGGTGAAACCGGCGGCCCTGAATTCGTCTAGGAAGAGGACCTCTTCCTGGGCGCCGGCCACTCAAGAGAACCAGTTGGCGAGGCCGGCCCGTTCCTCTTCGTCCATCGGCTCCCGGAGGACTATCTCCGCGCCGTACAAGACTCCACCAGGACGGATGACCCGGGCCAGTTCCTGGAAAAGACCGGCGCGGTTGGGGTTGAGGTTGAAGATTCCGTTCAACAAGGCAACGTCGAACATGCCGCCGGCGAAGGGAAGCCGCTGTCCTTCCGACTCTTGGAATTCGACGTTGGCCGCTCCGGCCTTCGCGGCTCCGGTGCGCGCGTAGGACAACATCGACCGGCTGAAGTCCACTCCGTAAACCCGGCCCTCGGGTCCAGTCTTAGCCGCCGCGATCAATGAGTCCATGCCCGCTCCGCAGCCAAGATCCAAAACTGTGGAACCGGCCGGAATCTCGGCGAAGACCGACACGTTGGACACCCCGGTGAAACGCTCCACGGATGACTCGGGGAGACTTTGCAAGAGGTCTTGCGGGTATCCCAGGCTCAGGGCGAAGTCATATCCGATGGGGAATGGATGGGGGTCCCGAGGACTGTCCGCAGCCTTGGAATAGGCTTCCCGGACCTGGTCCAGCAGCTCGTCCGCCAATGTTGAGTCGATCTGCATACCCGCTACTCCGAGATCTGCATATTCCAGATTTTACGGACGAACTACCATATATACAATCCTAAATTCTCTATGATCTTAATAAATAAGAGTTTATGTGGCGCAATACTACAGG
>CAYMZL010000532.1:0-1649 GCA_964394825.1 uncultured Dehalococcoidia bacterium
ATTCTGGAAGTCCAGGATAGCCATGTTGACGTTGCCGTCGCTGAGGAAGTACCCGTTGGCGTTGGCGCTCTCCAGCTTGGCAATCTCGCGTAGTCCAAAGACATCCTTGTAGAAAGCCGCGGTCTTGTCCGCATCCTGAGTGGCAATGGCGATGTGCTTAATCTTGGGCATCTCGCAACCCCTCCTGCCGGTATTTGCATGAATCAACCCAGACCCTGGGCCTGAGTTAAGCAAAGATACCACGTTTGATCGGCTGGTGTCACTTTGGCCGCCACATCATTCCGCTCTTGGGCCGCACCTGGGTTGATACCCGCTAATCGCCTCGCCCCTCAGGCTGCGTGATAGAATGGTCTCGGCCGCCGGCCTGCCCGGTGTTGGGAAGCTCATGGGCGCGGCTGCTTCGCGGATTCAGAGTCCGAATGTATCCCCGATGATTCAATGACATCTCGGGGCAATCGTGGAGGAAGTAAGGATGGCAGTCTCAAAACGCATGAAATTCGGCGTCTTCATGGCTCCCTTCCACCGGGTGGGCGAAAACCCCACCCTGGCCTTGGAAAGGGACCTGGAGCTTCTGCAATGGCTGGATACCCTGGGCTTCGACGAGGCCTATATCGGCGAGCACCATAGCGCCGGATGGGAGACCATCGCGTCGCCCGAGTTGTTCATGGCCACCGCCGCCGAGCGCACCCGCCACATCCGGCTGGGCACCGGCGTCACCAGCCTTCCCTACCACCATCCCTATATGGTTGCCAACCGCATGGTCCTACTTGACCATTTGACCAGGGGCCGAGTGATACTGGGTTGTGGCCCCGGCGCCCTGGCATCGGACGCGCTGATGCTGGGCATCAAACCCGAGAGACAGCGAGCGATGATGGAAGAGTCGTTGGACGCCATCATGCGGCTCATGTCCGACTCCGAGCCCTTCTCCTGCAAGACCGACTGGTTTGAGATGAACGAGGCGGTGCTCCAACTGCGCCCCTACCAGGACCCCATCGTCCCCATCGCCGTGGCCTCGGTGGAATCGCCCGCCGGAGTCACCCTGGCCGGGAAACACGGGGCATCGGTCCTGTCGCTGAGCGTGCCCCGGGACACCATCCGCAAGACCTCCCTGGCCGAGCTCTGGGCCATCGCCGAGGAGACTGCGGCAGAACACGGCAAGACCATGCACCGGGAGGACTGGGGCATAGTCATGGGCATGCACCTGGCGGACACCAAGGAGCAGGCCATGAAAGACATCCGCGAGAGCAGCGCCAGGTTGGTCACCGAGTACTTTGGCCAGACGCTGGGCAACCCGGTGCCTGACGTCCCCCGTGACCAGATCGTGGACTACATGGTGGACCACAACCAGTGGATCGTCGGCACTCCCGACGACTGCATCGCCGGAATCGAGCGGCTCCAGGAACTCACCGGCGGTTTCGGCAAGTTCATGATAAGGGTCGAAGACTGGGCGCCCCGGGACAAGATCCACCGCAGCTATGAACTCCTGGCCCGCTACGTGATGCCCCATTTCCAGGGAAGCCTGGAGGGCATCCGAATCTCCCGCGATTGGGCCAGCGAGCGCCGTGAGGCCCTCCAGCAGAACCGGTACGCTGGGATCAAGGCCGCCACCGACCGGTTCGATGCCGGCAGAAGCAACGGGAGGTATACGG
>CAYMZL010000533.1:0-1643 GCA_964394825.1 uncultured Dehalococcoidia bacterium
AACTGGACCCCGAGGACCACCAGTATTTCGACTCCATCGTGGGCACCCGGGGCAGTATCCGCGGGCCCTATGGAGTGCTGCTCCACAGTCCCAAGCTGGCCGCCCGCGTGGCCGACACCGGGGCCTTCGTGCGCTTCGACTTCGGCATCCCCGAGGCCCTGAAGGAAATTGTCATCATCGCCACGGCCAAGGAGATGCATTCTCAGTACGAGTTCTCGGCCCACGCCAGGCTGGCCCGGACCGCCGGCGTCTCGGACGCCACCATCAAGGCCATCGCCACCGGCACGGCTCCCGCCGGACTCTCGGGCGACGAGGCCCTGCTGGTTGGCTACGTCCACGAACTCCTGCGCGACCACAAAGTCAAAGACGCCACCTACAAAGCCCTGGTGGACCGCTTCGGCGAGCAGGACACCCTGCACCTGGCCGTACTGGTCGGCCACTACCTCCTGGTGGCCCAAGTTCTGATGACCGTGGACGTGGAGTTGGCCGAAGGCATGGTTGCCGAGATTCCCGAGTAGCTTTGGTCTGTCGGTGCCCGGCTTCAAGTTTTGGCGGTCAATTCAATTTCGCGTCCGAGACCGGCCGGCGAACATACGACGCCGAGGGAAGGTGTAAATGGTCGAAGTTACAGCGGAAACGAAGGAGCGAGTCATAGCCTCGTTTCTAAACGCGTTGGACCGACACGATGCAGATGCCATGATGTCCCATATGAGCGACGATTGCATGTTCGAGACCGCGGGTGGGCCCGAGGTGTTCGGATACCGGTACTTGGGACGCGAGGATGTCCGCTCCGGTTTTGCGTCGTTGTGGGATGGCTTGCCCGACGCCAGGTGGGTGGTGAGCAGCATCGTTACGTGTGGCGATAGAGCCTTCTCAGAATGGACCGTGAGCGCTATCCGGCCAGATGGCGGCCGGTTTGAGGCCGATGGAGTTGACCTCTTCACCTTCGATGAGGATAAGATCGCCGTCGTAATTTCTTATCGCAAGTACCGAGCGTGACGACAGAATAATAGTCGCCGTCGATTTCAGCCCAGCGCGTCCGCCAGCACTTCCACCAGATGCCGTGCCTTCCGCCCCGTGCCGTCCTCAACCTGCTGACGGCAGGACACCCCCATCACCGCGACCTCCCAGTCCTCGTCTTTGGCCCTAACGGCTGGGAACAGCGCCTCTTCGCCTATCTTCATCGACAGATCGTAATGCTCTTTCTCATAGCCGAAGGACCCGGCCATGCCGCAGCACCCAGAGTTGATCAGTTCCACCTGGTAGCCCGGCGCCAACCGCAGCGCTCCCATGGACGTGGCCGTCCCCATCTCCGCCTTCTGGTGGCAGTGGGCCTGGAACAGCACCTTCTTCTGAAGCTTGCCCAGGTCCAACTCAAGTTTCCCTTCTTCTTGGAGCTTGATCAGGAATTCGTCGATCATGTAAGAGTTTTCGGCCACCTTCCGCGCTTTCTCGTCCCGCACAAGTTCCGGGTACTCGTCCCGGAAGGTCAGCAAACAGCTTGGCTCACAGCCGATGACCGGGATGCCCTGCTCGGCGTAGGCGTACAGCTGTTCAACGTTGGACACCGCGTTGGCCGTGGCGTCGTCCAGCAGTCCCTTGGAGATCATGGGCCGGCCGCAGCACTTGGTCTCCGGCAACAT
>CAYMZL010000534.1:0-1631 GCA_964394825.1 uncultured Dehalococcoidia bacterium
CTTTATCCGAGCGAGCGTTAGCAGGGCGTTTACTCTGACGTGGCAATCCGCGAGATTAGTACATCTGAACGCACTTTTTTACGTGGTATAGCAATCCATAACGAATCGCCCTTTACAATCCACCATCTAACCGCCGATCTAATCTTCAAACACCAGGATTGGGGGGATCTGAAATGACCACGACCACCAGCGGCCAGCAGTCCCAGGAAACCAGTAAATACGACGTTGTGGGCACCCGGCCCATCCGCCACGACGGCGTGGATAAAGTCATCGGGGCGGCCAAGTACGGTGCCGACATACAGCTCTCGGGCATGCTGCACGGCAAGGTGCTGCGCAGTATCCACGCCCACGCCCGGATCCGGTCCATCGACACCAGCAAGGCGGAGGCGTTGACCGGCGTCACCGCAGTGGTCACGTCCAAGGACTTTCCCATCATCGCCGATAAGATGATTGACCTGGCCGAGACCCAGGGCAACGCCCGCATGATGGCGGAGCACGTCATGGCCGCCGGCAAGGTCCTCTACAAAGGGCATGCCGTGGCCGCCGTTTCGGCCACCAGCCCCCACATCGCGGAGCAGGCTCTGGACCTGATCGAGATCGATTACGAAGTCCTGAAGCCGGTCCTCACCCTGGATGAGGCCATGAAAGAAGACGCCCCGTTGCTCCACGAGAACCTGACCACCTACTTCAAGTTGGAGCGCTTCGCCAGGGGCGACGACACCGGGGCGAAGAGCAACATCGCCAGCCACATCCAGCACAAGCTGGGGGACGTGGAAAAGGGGTTCCGAGAGGCCGACGTGATCGTCGAGCGGGAATTCACCACGCAGACGGTCCACCAGGGTTACATCGAGCCACACGCCTCCACGGCCACCTGGGCCGGAGACGGACGCCTCACCATCTGGACCTGCACCCAGGGCTCCTTCGCCATACGTTCGTCTTGCGCCGCCATCTTGGACATCCCCGAGTCCCAGATCAGGGTGATTCCCACGGAGATCGGCGGCGGCTTTGGGGCCAAGATCACCACTTACTTAGAGCCCGTGGCCGCGGTCTTGTCCAAGAAGAGCGGCCGTCCCGTGCAGGTGGTCATGACCCGCAAAGACGTCTTCGAGGGCACCGGCCCGACTTCGGCGTCCAAGATGCGCACCAAGATCGGCGCCACCAAGGACGGCAAGATCACGGCCGCCCAACTGTGGATGGCCTTCGAGGCCGGGGCCTATCCCGGTTCTCCGATCGGCGGCGCGACCCTGTGCGCCACCGGGGCCTACAACATCGAAAACCTGCTCGTCGATGGCTACGACGTGGTCTGCAACAAACAGAAGGTCCAGGCTTACCGTGCTCCGGGACAACCCCAAGGGTCATTCTCGGTGGAGCCGGTCATCGATGAACTGGCCGAAAAGCTGGGCCTAGACCCGCTGGAATTCCGGTTGAAGAACGCCGTCAGTGAAGGCGACCGGATGCCCAACGGCGTGCCACACCCTCATTTCGGGGTGCGGGAGATGGAAGAGGCCATGAAATCCCATTCCCACTACCAGACCCCGCTCACCGGCCCCAACCAGGGCCGGGGCGTTGCGATCGGTTACCGCTGGCAGGGAGGACAGGCATCGTCGGCCACCATCAACGTCAATAGCGAC
>CAYMZL010000535.1:0-1623 GCA_964394825.1 uncultured Dehalococcoidia bacterium
GAGACCCGGTTTGAGACCGTCCATCTTGCCGCAGGCCTCGCAGTCGCCCACGATTTCCATGGTCACGTCGTCGCCGATGAAGAACACCTGGCCTTCCTTGGTCTGGGTCAGGTCCAGGCCGGTGACGGTGATGTTCTCCTTCACCTGGCCGGGGGCCAGCCCGAATTCGTCCAACGTTTCTTTGTCCATGAACAACACCTGTCGCATGTTGCCTTCGTAGGCGCTGCGGTCGCCCTCCAGTCCCAGGCCGGAGATGGCGGTGGCTTCTTGGACCGGGTCCGACGGGGTCCCCTTGACTCGGGCGATGTGCAGGTTGGTGATGGCTCCTTGCTGCATGACGGCATGTCTCCTAGGTTGTTTGCTTCGTGTTGTCTCGTATCAGGACCTATGCTAATCTGAGGCCCGCCTGGCGGCCCCCCAGCGACGATAACGCCAGAATTATAGCTGTTGCCTGGCGCAGGCGCCACCGATTTCTCCGGTCCCCGATCGGCCGGTGTGGCGGGCGGCGGCAATCGACCAAGCAGGTGAAAGACATGGCCTACGAATTCATCCAGACCGAGAACCGGGAGGGAGTTTTCATCGTCACGATGCACGACCCTCCCACAAGGAACGCCCTGGGCCCGCAGATGGCCGACGAATTGATGGTGTGTCTGGACAACTTTGAGGACGACCCATCGGCCCGGGTGTTGCTGCTCACCGGCACCGAACCGTCCTTCTGTTCCGGCGCCAACGTCCGAGGGTTCAACCAGCAGATCCAGGACCGGGAGGCCGGGAAGGCGGATAGCGGCGAGCCGGAGCCCCTGCCCTGGGGCAAGATGGAGAGTCAGTATGCCAGCCGGGGTCAGAAGGTGGCGCTGGGCGGACAGGCCAGCCGGATTCCCCTCAGGATCCACAAGCTGCAGAAGCCGTCCATAGCGGCGGTCAATGGGCATGCGATAGGCGTGGGAATGGGAGTGGCCCTGGCCTGCGACATCCGCTACGCCGCCCAGGGGGCGGTCTTCTCCGAGGCCTTTTCCAGGATGGGGTTGATACCCGGCGACGGCAGCTGCTGGCAATTGCCCCGGCTCATCGGAATGAGCAACACCCTGCTGATCCAATACACCGGCGACCGCATCGATGGTGCGGAGGCCTACCGGCTGGGCATCGCCAGCAAAGTGCTGCCCGACGATGAATTGATGGATGCTTCACTGGAGCTGGCCACGCGGTTGGCCAAGGGGGCGACCCAGTCCTTGGCGCTGATCAAGTACCTGGTCCACAAGAGCCTGTCCATGGACTTCGAGGAGGCGTTGGACCTGGCCCACGTGGCCCAGGAGCAGGTGCGGAAGACCGAGGACCACAAGGAGGCGGTGCAGGCCTTCTTGGAGAAGCGGCCGGCGGAATTCAAGGGGCGGTAGGTTTTAGCCCCGGCGTATTTGTCCGGCGTATTTGTATAGAAGAACTCGTACTGTGGAGCATCGTTGGCCCCACTCTAACTCTCCCCTTTGCGAGAGGGTTGCCTCAAATCTGTCATTCTGAGGCGGCAGCCGAAGAATCTCGTTGCTAACATACCAGCACTGACCGAGAACAACGAGACCCCTCGCTACACTCGGGGTGACAGAGGGAGACGTACATGGAGCCCCGATT
>CAYMZL010000536.1:0-1614 GCA_964394825.1 uncultured Dehalococcoidia bacterium
CGGTCCTGGGTGTGTCTCCCTCCCCGCTGCCCCGTTCTAATACCACCAGTTGCAGGTCGGATGCGCCGCCCCGCCGCCGTTTGCCGCCCCGGGCGTGGCTGCGGATGACGCGGTAGTCCTGGCCGCGGGAGGAGAAGTCCAGCTCAACCCGGCATTCGTCGGCGCCGTAGGAGATCATCTCGTCTTGAATCTTGCCCCTGGCCTTGCCCCACAATGCCCAGGTGATGCTGTCCAGCAGGGCCGATTTTCCATGGCCGTTGGCGCCGCAGAGGCAGGCGATGTGAAGCCCGGTGAAGTCCAGCGTGGGAACGTTCTCCCGGTAGCAGAGAAAGTTACTGAGAGTGAGCCTGATGGGTATCATGGGGAAGGCTTCGAACCGGCCCGGTATGGGGAATCTGAAGGGGAACCGGCCACCTGCAACCTCCACCGCACCAAAGAAATGTGCCCGCTGCACCGGTTTCCGCCCTCGGTTGAATCGTTGGGTTGGACCGCCGGCCGGAGCGTAAATAATTCTAGCACAGCGCCCGATGCCAACTGGAAGCCCAGGCCCGGCTATAATCTTTAATATCCAAGCATCAAAACCCGCACAAGTTCACCCACACGGGCGAAATGCCGCAACCAGAAACTGAATCCTCAAACATAATCCAGGTCCAAGACCTGCGCAAGAGTTACGGCGACCTGAAAGCCGTGGACGGCGTCTCATTTTCGGTAAGTTCCGGAGAGGTCTTCGGCATCTTGGGACCCAATGGCGCAGGCAAGACCACCACCGTCGAGATACTGGAGGGAATGCGCACCCCCGACAGCGGAACGGCCTTGGTCAACGGCATTGACGTCCAGAAAAACCCGCGGGCGGTTAAGAGGGTTATCGGGATTCAGCTCCAGTCGTCCGCCTACTTCGACCGGCTGAACCTGACCGAGATATTGGACGTGATGGCCAGTATCTACCACCGGGAGATTGACGCCATGGGCCTGTTGAGAAAGGTCGAACTGGCCGACCGCGCCAAGGCCCTCTTCAAGGATCTCTCCGGCGGGCAGAAACAGCGGTTCTCCGTTGCCTCCACACTGGTAAACGACCCGGTCCTGCTGTTCCTGGACGAGCCCACCACCGGCCTGGACCCTCAAGCCCGGAGGCATATGTGGGAGTTGGTCAAGCAGTTCAAATCGGAGGGGCGCACCGTGCTGCTGACCACCCACTACATGGAGGAGGCCGAGGAACTTTGCGACCGGGTGGCAATCATGGACCACGGCAGGATCGTCGCCATGGACCGCCCGGAGGCGTTGGTTGATTCTCTCTTGAGCAAGGGGTTCCAGAAAGAACGGACCGAGAAGCTGGCCAACCTGGAAGACGTGTTCTTGGACCTGACCGGCCGGGCCCTGCGGGACGAGTGATGTTGAAGCGCCTCTTGCAGACTAATCCCACGCTGAGCCTTACCCGGGCTTCGATGAGGATCTGGTTCCGGGACCGGCAGGCCATCTTCTGGACCTTTTTTCTGCCCCTGGTGTTGATATCTGTATTCGGTCTGCTGGACTTCGGCGCCTTCAGCACCGTCGGCCTGGGTATCGTGGACCAAGCCGATAATGACGCCTCCCGGAATCTCATCGGCGACATCCGGG
>CAYMZL010000537.1:0-1614 GCA_964394825.1 uncultured Dehalococcoidia bacterium
CCATGGGGGCGGGCGCCAGCCGCTGCACCTGGTAGGTCTGCCGCACCACATGATCAGCCTGGGCGAAAGCGGCATCCAGGTCGCCTCCCCCGCTCACCGTCCGGAGGGACACATTGCTTCCCAGGTCGGGATGGACGACCATGGCGCCCACTTCCATCGCCTGGTAAGGGTCTATCACGGCGGGCAGGACTTCATAATCCACCAAGACCTGTTCCAACGCGTCGGCGGCGGTGTACGGGTCTTCCGCGATGACCACCGCCACGGCCTGGCCGACGTAACAGACCTTGTCCGACGCGAGGACGGGGTGTCTGGGCGGATTGAATTCGTCGGCGCCGGTATTGGTCCTGGTGGGTATCTCTACGGCCAGGTCTTGGATGTCGGCTGCCGTGAAGACCGCGACCACGCCCGGCAGGAGGCTGGCGGCGCTGACGTCGATGGAGCGGATGATGGCGTGGGCGTGGGGGCTGCGGAGCACCACGGCGTGCAGGAGGCCCGGCAGCTTCATGTCGTCCACGTATGAGCCCTGCCCGGTGAGCAATCTGGGGTCTTCGAACCTTCTGACAGATTGGCCGGTGTAGGTCATGACTGGGCCTCCTTGGACCGACGGCTGGCACTCGAATGTATCCGCCCCGCCGGGAAGGTGTACATATTAGCATTGATCGCGCCTCAAATCCGCACCCGAAGGCGGGTATTTGATGGGGCGCTCTAATACCGCTGGGAGAGGGGGTCAAGACCCATAAAAGCACGCCCATCGCCGTAGTAAGATTGGCTGGAGCAGACGCTGGGTCCGGGCCACGATACTTATCCAGGCGCCATGAACTCAACAGCGGTTTCGCGAGTCATTGAAGGGCAAACCTGGCCGCTGGTTCATGGCCGCAGTAGACTATGGTTCCAGGCCAAAACTGATCAGTCCCGCATGGCGAGGGAACCGAACGAAGGCCACACTTTTGGGTGTGGGAGGAGGCCGCTATGTCCGCCGATCTCGAGAGGGACAATTGGATTCAAGTGTGCCCCTTGGAGGAACTGGAACGGGACGGAGTAAAAGTCGTCTCAGGGGAAGGACGCCCAGTGGCCGTCTTCCTCGACCAGGGACGGGTGTACGCGCTGGATAACCGCTGCCCGCACATGGGGTTTCCCCTGCACCGCGGCACCGTGACCGACGGAATCCTCACCTGCCACTGGCACCATGCCAAGTTCGACCTGGCCGGAGGATGTACTTTCGATCCCTTCGCCGACGACGTGGCCCCGTTTCCCGTTGAGGTACGGGAAGGAATCGTGTGGTTGGACCCCCGTCCCCAACATGAGGCCGGCCAAGAACACTGGCTCAGTAAGCTGAATGAGGGGCTGGAACAGAATATCAGCCTCGTGTTGGCCAAAAGCGTCGTCGCGTTGGATGAGCTAGGTGTGACCGCCGACCTTCTGCGGAAGGCGGCACTGTTCGGCGTCCGCAACCGGGCCGGCGGCTGGAGTTCGGGCCTTTCCATCCTCACCGCCGTTGCCAACGTACTGCCGTCCGTGGACCGGGAAGACCGGCCGCTGGCCCTTTACCACGGCATGGTTCACGTGGCCCGCTCAACGGCAAGCCAGCCCCCGAGCTTCGACCTGGAGCCCCTG
>CAYMZL010000538.1:0-1611 GCA_964394825.1 uncultured Dehalococcoidia bacterium
CTAGAAGAGCTCAGATATTGATCGAAACTTGGCCCTGGGGTCAAGTGGCGGTAAATTACGGCAAGGAACCCAAGTAACCAAGGAGTAAAAATGGCAGAGGTAACATCCACGGAGCTCGGCACGGGGCAGGCCGGCGCTTTGGACCTGACCCCGAACCCAGCGTTTCCCACGGCCCGATTGGTGGAGCGCCGGGACATAACCGAGGACCTGATGGTCATCAAACTGGAACCGTCGGTGCGGTTCAACTTTAAACCCGGCCAGTATTGCACCCTGGGACTGGGCAAGATCGAAAGGGCCTACTCGATCATCTCGGCGCCCTACGAGGAGTACTTGGAGATCTTCGTGGAGTTGGTGCCCGACGGAGAACTGACACCGCGCATGTGGGAAATGAAGGTGGGTGACTGCATGTCCGTCCGCCCCAGGGCCAAGGGCATCTTCACGATGGACCGGAAGGTGCACCACCACTTCATGCTTTCCACCGTCACCGGCGTGGCCCCGTCGGTCAGCATGGTGCGCCAGTACCTCCACGACGGCGTTGATGAAGGGCACGTCTTCTACGTCATGTACGGCGCCAGCTACGCCGACGAACTGACCTATGACGTGGAGTTCAACGAACTGGCCTTGAGGCACCCGGAGACGGTGAAGTTCGTCCCCACGGTCAGCCGGCCAACCGAGGCCAGGAACGCCGGTTGGGAAGGCGTGACCGGGCGGGTTAACACCATTGCCGAGGAGTACCTGGAGAGATTCAATCTCCCCAAAGACGACACCAAGGTTTACGCCTGCGGCCACCCGGGCATGATCGAGGATATCAAAGGGAAGCTGCCGCCCAAGGGCTGGAAGTTCGCCGAAGAGCGCTTCTGGAAACCCTAGCCCTCAAGTACCGTTAGAAATTGTCCCTTCCCCCTCGCAAAGGGGAAGGTAAGGATGGGGGCGATGCGCAGAGCCATTCATCTGGTCGTGGACTAGCAACGAAGGGCCCCAGCCGCCAACGGATCCCATCCGCTGACCGGCGGGTGCTCCCACCAGGTGAAATTGGGAGTAGAATGGCCGGTGTAATCCACAGGGCCCTGGGCGATCCCCGGGGAATGGTTGGGTAGTGACGCCGATTCGCCGCCAATATCTCAGGATCAAGAGCGCCCATCCGGATGCGATACTGCTATTCCGGATGGGCGACTTTTACGAGACCTTCGACGACGACGCCGTGCTCGCCGCCAAAGAGCTTGAGATCACCCTAACCTCCCGCAGCATGGGCAAGGGTTTGCGGGTGCCCCTGGCCGGGGTGCCGGCCCATTCCCTGGACACCTACCTGGCCAAACTGATCAAGAAGGGCCACAAGGTCGCCATCTGCGAACAGACCTCCGACCCAGCCACTTCCAAAGGGTTGGTCGACCGGGACGTGGTACGGGTGGTGACTCCGGGCACCGTGATCGAGTCGGCCCTATTGGACCAGAAGACCAACAATTACTTGGCCGCCGTCTCCGTTGGATCCGGGGGTGAAGGACGGGCCGGACTGGCCTACGTGGACATCACCACCGGCGAATTCTCGGCCACAGAACTGGCTCTAGACCAACTGCCCCTTGAACTGGAGCGCATCGAAGCCGCCGAAGTGCT
>CAYMZL010000539.1:0-1608 GCA_964394825.1 uncultured Dehalococcoidia bacterium
ACTGTGCGCCCCACTATATCCCTGGTGGTGTAGATGTCAATTGTGCTCCGGTGGTGGCGACCATTCTGCCAGGCTAGAAGCTCTAACCGCGAATGGCAGGCAGCACTTCTTTGCCGCATAGCTCCAACTGGCCGGACTGGTCTGGGCCGCCGAAGCGGATGACGATGGTCTGGGCGCCGGCGGCGATGAACCCCTTCAGCCAATCTCTGGCTTCCTGGACGTTGCCGGTGAAAACACTCTGGGTACGGGCCATGGTCTCAAAGGGCGTGTTGTAGTAGCCCTCGATGAACTCACGCATCTCCCGCTCGGCCTTGGCCTTGTCCTCGTTGATGTTCAGGGTGGTGTACAGGGCCCGGTGCAGGCGGCCGGCGTCGGCGCCCGTCTCCTTGGCCAGGGCCTCGATCTGCCGCCACCCCTGGGTGAATGCCTCCGGCGAGGTGGAGTTGGGGAACCAACCGTCGCCGATCCGCAGCATCCTCCGCTGGGGCTTCTCGGCGCTGGCGGCCATCCAGATGGGAACGCCGCCCTTCTGGACCGGACGCAATCCCAGGCTGATACCGTCCAATTGAAAGTGGCGGCCATCGAAAGTGACCTCGGGCTCGGTCCAGAGCTTCCGCATGACCGTCACGCACTCTTCGAAGATGCTCACCCGGTGCCGGAAGGACACTCCGCAGGCGCTGAACTCCTTTTCCACGGCCGGCGATTTGCTGGCGATCCCCACGCCGAAGATGACCCGGCCCTGGGAGATGATGTCCAGGTTGGCAACCTCATTGGCCAATACAACCGGGTTGCGCAGGGCGGGCAGGAACACCGCCGTGCCCAACTTCACCCGCTGGGTGCGCCCGGCGATGGCCGCCAGGGTGCTGAGCGCCTCCAAACGGGGACGGGCCAGCACGCTGTCTCCGCACCAGACGGAGTCGAACCCGTGGCCTTCGGCCCGTTCCGCCAGGCCGATCATCGACGCAAAATCGGGGTTTCCAGGGGCCATGACCACCTCCCGTGTGGGGAGCAGGTAGCCGAAAGAAGTCTGTGTGTTCGCCATTAAAGGGCCTCGCTCTTTGATTTGCCGGGATACGGTAATGGGGGTGCCCCGCGGTCAATGGAGATCGGCTGGGCACCCTTGTTGGGCCCTAGATTATAGCTTGCCGGGACGGGTGCCGCTGCGGGTTAGTCTTCTTGCCGCATCCCCATCCGGTACGCTCCGTAGAGCATCACTCCCAGGACCGCCACTAGGCCCGCGCTGCCCAGGGGAGCGAAGATGGCCAGATTGCGGCCCAGGGTTGACGATTCCTTCTCTTGGAATGTTATGTCCAATCGGGCGCCGGGTTCATCTGACCCGGTGTCCCCGGCTTTGCCCTCCTGGACCTCTTTGGAGACCAGACCGCCCTGGTCCTCCACGGCGGAGACCAGCAGCTTGAAGTCCTCGGCAAAGACCCGCACTGTCATCAGCGCCCGTTGGCGTCCGCCTTGGATGGAAGTGAACACCCGGTCAATCTCTCCGTCCACCTGTCCAACCACCGCTCTGACCGCATCTACGCTGCCGCCGACATCCGTGGAGTCGATGGTGAGTGAGCCCCACGGCGCTTGGCCGTTGTCCCTCTGGGGTGG
>CAYMZL010000540.1:0-1607 GCA_964394825.1 uncultured Dehalococcoidia bacterium
GTCATCGCCTTCTGCGGCGACGGCGGCGGCATGGACATGGGGCTCTCCGCGATCTCGGCGGCCCTCCAGCACGACGAGTACAACCTGCTGATCCTGTGCTACGACAATGAGTCCTACGCCAACACCGATATCCAGGCGTCGGGCGGCACTCCCTGGGGCGCCAACACCACGTTCAGCCCGCCGGGGAAAGAGACCCGGATCATGAACACCCGGTGGAAGAAGAACATGGCCCCCATGCTGGCCGTTGGGCATCCCAACGTCCGTTACGTGGCCACGGCCTGCGGGTCCTATGGGTTGGATTTCAACAACAAGATCCGCCGCGCCCTGACCATCGGCGGCCCCACCTTCATCCACAGCATCGACCCCTGCCCCAAGGGTTGGGACTACGACCCCAAATACTCCCACGAGTTGGGGATGCTGGCCATCGAGGTTGGGCTGTGGGTCCAGTACGAAATCATCGACGGCGAGCTGACCCTGAACGGTCCCAGCCGGTCCATCGCCAAGGGGATCCGCAAGCGGAAGCCCGTGGAAGATTACCTGATGCGCCAGGGCCGCTTCGCCCACTTCACCCCGGAAGACATCCAACACTTCCAGGACAAGGTGGACGAGAGTTGGGAGAAGTGGTGGCTCCCCGGCGTCATCCCCATCTCCGCCAGCCAAGAGGAGTAGGGTACTGCGTTCGGCAGATACCTTCGGTCGGGAACGGTTCTAAAAGAAGAGGGGCAGACTGAGTCTGCCCCTCTCGTTTATTCAGCACATTCCCTCAAATGGGAGCTTGCCTCAAAACTGTCATTCTGAGGCGACAGCCGAAGAATCCCGTTGCTAACATTCCAGCACTGACCGAGAACAACGAGACCCCTCGCTACACTCGGGGTGACAGAAGAAGATTTACATGGAGCGATCCCACGCCATCAATACCGCTCTGGAGGCCTGGGCGCAAGCCCAGGCGATGGGACTCTGCTGCTGCCCTGACGGTCAAGCCATGTTTGGTATTAGAATGTCCCGGAGAAAACTTGAGGGGACAACGTAATGTCGACCGTGAACACAGTATTGGGACCGGTGGAGACTGCGGACCTGGGCTTCACCCTAAGTCACGAACACCTGGCGACCAACGCCGCCGGCATCCTCCGCACCTTTCCCGAACTCATCGACCGTCCGGGGATCATCGAGCAGGCCGTAGCCACGTTGAAGGAAGCCTTCGACGAGGGACTCCGCACCATCATCGACGTCAGCACCATCGACCTGGGTCGGGACGTCGAGATGATGAGGGAGGTTTCTTCCGCAACGGGCGTCCAGATCGTCGCCGCCACCGGCAACCATCTGGCGGTGCCCCGCCCATTCGAGGAACTGGCCCCCGAGGTCATCGCCGGCCTCTACGTCAGAGAGATCGAAGAAGGGATCGAGGGGACCGGGATAAAAGCCGGCATCATCAAGGTCGCCAGCGATGCGGGAGGGGTTACGCCGCCGCAAGAGATCGTGCTGCGGGCCGCCGGCCAGGCGTCCGTCCGTACCGGCACGCCAATCTCCACCCATACCTGGTCGCCGGACCGGGTGGGAGACCGGCAGGTGCAGGTCCTGATGGAAGAGGGCGTCGACATGGACCGGGT
>CAYMZL010000541.1:0-1598 GCA_964394825.1 uncultured Dehalococcoidia bacterium
CTCACCTATTGTGTGCCCTTCATCGTCGCCACCTACGGGGCGCTGAGCAATAGCCGCCGCTGACATTCCCGCCGCAAACATAAAGAGCCCAACTGACAGCTGGGCTCTTTTCGGTCATATCGAATCAGATGTTCGGCTAGCCCAGGTTTCTAATCACATAGACCACTTTGCCGTGGACTTCCACGTTCCCGGCAGGGCTGTAGATGGGCTCCATGGTGCTGTTGGCCGGTTGCAAGCGGACCCGGTCGCCCTCCGCGTAGAACTTCTTCAGCGTGGTTTCTTCCTCTGCTTTGAGCCAGGCGACCACCATCTCGCCGTTGTTGGCTTCGTTGGCGGGCTTCACGATCACCACGTCTCCGTCGTCGATCAGGGCATCGATCATCGACGTGCCCTTCACCTTCAAGCCGAACAATTTGCCATGCCGGCGTTGCAGCTCCGGCGAGATCTCCACGGTGTCGAACTCCTCGCTGGACGCGGCGCCCTCGGTGCTCCATGCGGGTATGGGAAGGCCGGCCGCGATGGCCCCGACGATCTGGACCCGGGGGGCGTTGGATACCGGTTGACCTTCCTGGTCCAGAATCTCGATGCCACGGGCGACGTCGGGCCGCCGGTTGATGTACCCGGCCTGGCTCAGCCTCTCCAGGTTATAGTCCACAACCGAGGTGGAGCTGATCTCACAGGCCTTCTGGATGTCCCGCACCGTGGGCGGGATTCCATTCTCCGAGTAGAACTCCTGGAGGAATCCCAGTATGCGCTGTCTCCGGGGCGGCATCTTCTTACTGCTTACCATATTTTCCTTTAGCATCCAGGTAGAATCCAGGCCTGAATCAGAGGCAATTAACATAAACACTTATGTTCTAAAATTAGGCTAGCAAAGGCCCTGCCGCCTGTCAACGATTCTGTGTCACGATGCCGGCGAGTCGGCGCCGGCGGCACAAAAGAATAGCCCGCCCTTGTTTTAAGGAAGGGCGGGCATGGTTTCGTGGGGGGACGCCTGGGTTCAGGCTGAGGCGGCCTTCAACTTGTTCAGGCGGGCAGCGATGCGGGATTTACGGCGGTTGACGTTGTTCTTGTGCAGGATGCCCTTCTGCACGGCCCGGTCCATGGTGCTCAGCGCCTCGCGGACGGCGGTCTCGGCTTCGGCCACGTCACCTGATTCCATTGAGCGCAACGCCTTGGCGATCGCGGTCCTGGTCTCGGTGCGGTCTCCCCTGGTGCGTACGGCCCTTTTAACTTGCTGACGGCCTGTCTTCTCTGCGGGCAACTTGCTCCTCCCAATGGTCATCTGCGCCGGCGCCTCGGCTGCCGGTCAAATCTCTGATTCGTGCCTGGCTTCCAATCGTGCCTGGATCGCGGGAGTCCGTAAAAGATAATAGGCGCGGACCCGGCGTCAAGAAGCCGACGCGCCTATTATAAACCAAGTTAAGCCGGTTTCCAAAGGACTGTGGTTCGACAAGCTCACCATGAGCGGGATAATGCCTATTCTCCGCTCACCATGAGCGGGCGAACACCTGATTTCCGCTCATCTTGAGCTTGTCGAAGGACCGTTCGAGTTGTATTTCCGGATTTTGAAACAGCCCCTAGGGGCTTAAACGTCT
>CAYMZL010000542.1:0-1581 GCA_964394825.1 uncultured Dehalococcoidia bacterium
ATGGGAAATCGTTAATACTGGCCATTTTCCCTCGCCAGGCTTCCAGCCGGAAGATGGAGCGGACCTGAATCAGGTCTGAGTGTGAAAGAGGTTGGAGTTTAGATGAGCCTGGGAGCGGCGTCAACGGGGCGGCGGCTGGTTCGAGGCTAATTCAGCGAAATGGCCGCTCCGGCTCCTTGGGTCTGCTCGTTGACCAGGAATGAAGCGTTGTCACGGCCGCGGGAGGTCTCCAGGTCGGCGTCGAACCGCTGGCCGCCGATGGTGCCGATGAGCTCGTAACGTTGCTCGGTGTAGAGCCGTCCTTCGTATTCGGCCCCTTTGACGTTCCGCTCTGTCTCCCCCGCCAGGTACATCTCCACGGCCTGGACCATCAGCTCATGAAATTCTTCGGTGTTCAGGTATGACGACGCCTTCAAGAAGACGTAGCCCCACCGTATCCCTTTGTGTTCCAACATATGGGCCGAATCGCTCCGATTTGCGAAAATTGCCTTGCCCGGCGCCAAAATCCTATCGCACCCGGTCCGATGGGGCAAGCGATAACTTATTCCTGAGTATTCCGCTGCCGCATGAACAGACCGATGAGCACCGCCGAGAACACCGCCGCGCCCAGACATAGATACCCCACCCCTGGGAACCCGCCGGCGGCCAACAACACGCCGCCAATCGCGGCCCCGCCAACGGCTCCCGTCTGGTTGCTCAGGCCCAGCAGCCCAACGCCGGTGGCCTGGGACTGGTCGGACACCTCGGTGGTGACGGTGATCAGCACCGTCCAGGGGACGCTCAAGAGAAAGATCGCTCCCGTGGCGATGGCCACGGCGGCCCTGAGCGGGACGTCGACCGAGAACAGCAACAAGGCGGCGAGCCCGCCGGTCACAACTGAGGCCACAATCAAGGGCATCCGGTCCTTCCGGCTCGCCGCCGGACCGCCGGCGTAGGTGCCAATCACCGTGCCGATGCCCACAAACGCCATGGGCACCGCAACCGCCCCCACGCTCATTTCGTAGCTGTCGATCAAATAGGTTGCCAGGTAGCTGAACAGCGCCATGTAGGCAATCCGCTGGGCAAAGTTAACCGTCAAGGCCGCCCTGAAGATGGGAATGGCCAACAGCGCCCGGTACCTGGGGAAGAAGGTGAAAGAACGGAGTCCCGCGCCCTCGCTTTTGGGGAACCAGAACCAGTTGAGCAGGGCACACGCGGCCAACAGAGAACCAATGACCAGGAAGGGCAGCCGCCAGCCTCCCAAATCGGCTGCAACCGCCACCAAGGGCACGCCAATCACCGAAGACAGGGTGGCGAACGCCATCAGCCCACCCACCGCCTGGGCCCGGCGGGCCGGGGTAACGGAATCGACGACAGCCGCCATGCTGTTGGGGGGAATCATGCCGCCGCCAAGCCCGGTCACCACCCTCAGGGCCATCAAGATTCCGAGATTGGGCGCGAAAGCCGATGCCAAGACCCCGGCAGAAACCAATGCAAGCCCGGTCAATGCCACCGGCCTCCTGCCGAAGGAGTCGGACAATGGCCCCACGGTTACCACGGACACGGCCCATGCCGAAAACGTGGCGGTGGCGAGTTGTCCGG
>CAYMZL010000543.1:0-1580 GCA_964394825.1 uncultured Dehalococcoidia bacterium
GCCTCTTTGACACGTCGGACGTGCGGCGAAGGCCGGGGCTCGATATAATGTTGTCTTGGCGGCCCGGCCGCCGTTAGCCGCCCAACATCGCCAACCCAGCAGGGATACAAGCATACGATGGCAACCTACGCCCGCGGCAAGAAATGGGCCGACGCCGGCAAAGACGTCCAGGATGCCTGGAACTCCCGGGCCCAGCCTGAAGACCGGAAGTTTGAACTGGTCGCCGATTTCCAGATGACCGGGGACCAACCCAACGCCGTTGCCCGTCTGGCGGAGGGTGTGAAGAACGGCGTTACCCGGCAGACCATGCTGGGCGTTACCGGCAGCGGCAAGACCTTCACCATGGCCAACATCGTGCAGCAGGTGCAGCGCCCCACACTGGTCATGGCCCATAACAAGACCCTGGCCGCCCAACTGGCCTCCGAGTTCAAAGAGTTCTTCCCCCAC
Source organism: uncultured Dehalococcoidia bacterium (assembly GCA_964394825.1). Taxonomy (GTDB): domain Bacteria; phylum Chloroflexota; class Dehalococcoidia; order Lucifugimonadales; family UBA3495; genus UBA9611. Next base: position 448 of record CAYMZL010000543.1, read on the forward strand.
AACGCGGTGGAATACTTCGTGTCCTACTACGATTACTACCAGCCCGAGGCCTACGTTCCACAGTCGGACACCTACATCGAGAAGGATTCCAGCGTAAACGAGGAACTGGACAAGCTACGCCTTTCCACCACCACGTCCCTACTCACAAGACGTGATGTTTTAATAGTGGCATCGGTGTCCTGCATCTACGGTCTGGGCGACCCCAACGACTACTTCAACCTGGTGGCCCAGGTCAAAGTGGGGGAGACCCGCAACCGCAGCCAATTGGTGCGCCAATTGGTGGACATGCAATACGAGCGCAACGACATGGACCTGGCCAGAGCCAAGTTCCGCATCCGCGGCGACACCCTGGAGTTGGTGCCCGCCTACGAAGACGCCGCCGTGCGCATCCAGTTCTTCGGCGACGACGTGGAACGGATTGTCCAGGTGGACCCCTTGACCGGCGAGGTGCTGGCCGACCTGCCCCAGGTGTCCATCTACCCGGCCAACCACTTCGTCACCTCCAAAGAGAAGATGGAGTTGGCCATCACCGGCATCCGGGACGAACTGGTAGTGCGGTTGAAGGAGCTGAAAGACGCCGGAAAGATACTGGAGGCCGCGCGCCTGGAGAGCCGGACCCATTACGACCTGGAGATGCTGCAGGAGACGGGGTTCTGCGCTGGAGTGGAGAATTACTCCCGCCACCTGTCCCAGCGGCCCCCCGGGAGCGCGCCTTGGACCCTGTTGGACTACTTCCCCGATGACTACCTGATGTTCGTGGACGAGTCTCACATGACCCTGCCCCAGGTGCGGGGCATGTACCACGGCGACATCTCCCGCAAGACCACCCTGGTGGATTTCGGGTTCCGTCTGCCGTCGGCCCTGGACAACCGGCCCCTGAACTTCGACGAGTACGAAGAACGCATCAACCAAGTGGTCTACGTCTCGGCCACGCCTAGCACCTACGAGCTGCAACACAGCAGTTCGGTGGTTGAGCAGGTTATCCGTCCCACCGGGCTATTGGACCCCACGGTGGAGGTCAAACCCACCGAGGGCCAGATCGACGACCTCCTCCAGCAGATCAAGGAGAGGGTCGAACAGGCCGAGCGGGTCCTGGTCACCACCCTCACCAAGCGCATGGCCGAGGAACTGGC
>CAYMZL010000544.1:0-1574 GCA_964394825.1 uncultured Dehalococcoidia bacterium
CTTTTTGCCAGCGATTAATCCTTGTGTCAAGATACAAGAATCTCGTTGCTAACATACCAGGACTGACCGAGAACAACGAGACCCCTCGCTACACTCGGGGTGACAGAAGGAGATGTACATGGAGCCCCGATGGAATCGGGGCCGCAGGCCATTATTATCACTTTTGAGGCAAGCCCAGGCCCCAGGCCCGCAGCGGCCACATCTGCCGCCCGGCGCGGCCGTGCTTTTGGAAGGCTGCTGGACACGGAACCGGCCGGTATTGGGCTCGGGAACCAGCCCCCACGTTAGCTATCGGTCCCTATCTGGCAAACTGGGCGAATCTGCTTGACTTGCGTTCTTTTCTGGGCTAAACTGGCCCGACTCTGTGCACGAAATACATAGTATTCCGGTTTACAACTCAGTTTCGCCGAACTTAAACCCGGCTTTATCAGGTTAAGACGCCCAAGTCCACTAGCTGGATGAGCGGCGTTTTTTGCCCGTTATACCCAGATGAACATTGGAGGGAACTACATGTCGAGGCATCGGCTGCTCAACTCAGGGACTCTCATACCATTGGTGGCTGCAATGTTGTTGGTCATCGCGGTGGCTTGCGGTTCGTCGGCCACTGCAACTCCATCAGCGCCAGCGCCAACAACGGCAACTGGGCCGACGGCGATGCCGGCGACCTCCGCGCCCCAACCGACCGCCGTGGCGGGCGCCAGGCCAACCAACACTCCCCGGCCGTTGGCGACGTCAGCCCCGACGCCGACTGCGTCAGCCGGCACCACTAAATACGGCGGCACCGCCCGGATGTCGGCCTACGCCGATACCAAGGACTGGGACCCCAAGGGGTCTTCCTCTCTTTCCAGCATCCAGGCCGTCTCCCAGCTATACAACCAGATCGTGCAGATGGACACGACAGACACCAGTCTCGTGGTGTGCGACCTGTGCAGCAGTTGGGAAGTTAGCGACGGTGGAAAAACCTTTACCTTCAAGATCCGCGACGACGTTAAGTGGTTGGACGGGAACGACCTTACCGCAGACGACGTGGTTTTCTCCATGCAGCGATACGGGGACCTCACCAGCGGCGCCGGCCGGTCGGGCCTATGGCGCAACTACACCCAGAGCGCCCTCGACGGTGGGGTAAATCTGATTGACGGCAAAACCATGGAGTTTAAACTACAGTTCCCGTCCGGGGCTTTCATCAAGTTCCTGGCGGTAGACTACGTCAAAGTCCTGCCGAAACACCTGTTGGAACAGGGCATCGACCTGAACCAGGGTGAGTCGGTCATCGACAATAATTCGGGCTCCGGTCCCTTCGTTCTAGATGAATACCAGCGCGGCAACTTCTACAAGGTATCCAGGAATGAAAATTACTTCAAAGAAGGACGCCCCTTCTTCGACGGCATCGACCACTTCATCATCGTCGACACCGGCACGTTGATCGCTCAGCTCAAGGCCGGCCAGATCGATATGTCCAACGGTGGTTTCACCAACCTATCCCCGACCCAGGCATTCCAGGTCGAGATAGACACCAACGGCGCCATGCGCCCGGTGGCGGTGTCTCCTTCGGCCGACTGGGGATTGATGCTGAA
>CAYMZL010000545.1:0-1573 GCA_964394825.1 uncultured Dehalococcoidia bacterium
TCCTATGCCGAGCACCGTCTCGCGGGCCTCGGCGGCCAGAAACAGCGAGCCGGTGGCCAGCACCAAGTCTTTTTCTCCGGCGCAGTCCATGGCCATCTCGAGGGCGGCGGCGGGAGTCGAGGCCTCCGTGGCCTCCGTCCCCGCTTTGCCGAAGAGACCGGCTACTTCAGAGGGCGTCATCGAACGAGGATGGCGGGAAGCGGCGGCGAATATGGCATCCGCCTTCGCGCCCAGCGCCTGGGCCATGCCCGCCACGTTCTTGTCCTTGGAGAACCCCGCCACCAAGATAAGCCGGTCATACTCCAGATACTTGGGCAATGACCGTAACAGGCACTCCACAGAGTATACGTTGTGGGCCCCGTCGGCCACCAAGAGCGGGGAACGCGACAATATCTCCATCCGGCAGGGCCAATCCACCCTTTCGAAGCCGATCTTGACCGCCTGGACCGTCACATCAATCCCTTGGCTGCCCAGCGCCTCCAGGGCAGCCACCGCCGCCGCCGCGTTCTCCAATTGGTGTTCGCCCAACAGCGGGATCTGCAGGTCGTATTCCCCGTTCCGGCCTCTGACTTTAAAACGTTGGCCGTCCGTCCCGAATTTCCCGTCTTCCCAGGTTATGTCCCTCCCCACGAGTATGGGCGCAGCTTCTTTTTCTTGGCAGGCGGCCAGGATGGGCGCAAGGGCTTCGGGGGTCTGGGGGGCGATTACGACGGTTGCCCCCGGCTTGATGATCCCGGCCTTGTCGGCGGCTATCTCTCCGATGGAGTCGCCCAGGATGGCCGTGTGGTCCAGGCTGATGGAGGTGATGACGCAGACCCCGGCGTCCAGTACGTTGGTGGCGTCCAACCGGCCGCCCAACCCCACCTCGATCACCTGCACATCGGTCCTGTCCTGGGCAAAACACTGAAAGGCCATGCCGGTGAGGTACTCGAATAGGGTCAAAGCCCCCACAGCGGCGTCGTCCTTGAGCTCTTCATGGAGCGGCCACAATCCCTCCACCAATCCGGCGAACCGTTCCTCGGAGATGGGTTCCGAATCACGGCGGATGCGCTCCCTGAAGGTATGGAGGTGGGGCGAGGAATAGAACCCGGTGCGGAGCCCGGCGGCATGAAGGGCGGCGTCGCATAAAGCCGCCGTGCTGCCCTTGCCCTTGGTTCCCGCGATGTGGACCGCTGGGACCTGATGCTGCGGACTGCCCAACCGGTCCAGCATCGCCTCCATCCTGGTGAGGTCGTAGATGACTTTCTGGCGCGGCCCGGTGACTCCGGTTCTTTCGTGGTCAACCAGAGTCAGAAGACGGGCGATCGACTGGCGGTAGTCCACTTGGCTCCTATGGGGCAGACGGGGAAGAAGGTTCCTGCGGTGAAGGCCAGTGCAACGCCCCCATCTCCGACTCTGTCGTGAGTCTCCCCGATGAATCGGGGGACCGAACCTTCCACGGGCGCGGGGGAAGGGACTAATCCTCTCCCATCCAGAGGAGAATTAGAGTGGGGGTGAATGGTATTCGTCAGATTCACCTGGACGCGGCGCTAGTGGTCGCGGATTCGGCGGGGCATCGACCCCAAGAGCATCT
>CAYMZL010000546.1:0-1565 GCA_964394825.1 uncultured Dehalococcoidia bacterium
CCCAGTACCCAGCGGCAAAGCCGCCGGTCAGCCCCCGGCTGATGGCCCCCAAGGTCCCCAACTTTATCGTCCTTACCACCGCTACCACTGCCGCCACCCGCGCCGGCACCGCCCTCATCGACCCGGAGTCGGGCCACCGGCTGGAGTTGTTCGACCCCAAGACCCGCCCCGCCGCGGTGATCTGGGACGACCAAGCCCTGCTGACGGCCTCGCCTTGGCTCTGCTTGAACGCCACCGCATCCTGCTTCACGGGAGTGGCCGGGGCCCTACAGCGCACGGGCCTAAATCCCCTGGCGGAGAGCGACCTCCTGGAGGCTCTGCGGTTGCTGAAACACAATCTGCCCTTGGTCAACTCCCAACCGGAAGACCCGGCGGTACGCATCAATCTATGCGCGGCCGCCTTTCTCTACAACCGCGCAACGGATGCCGGCGCTGGCGCCGGGGCCGGAGGAAGCGCCTTGGGAGTGGTCACCGCCCTGGCCCACTCGCTGGACACCCGCTACCCCGAATGCGGCCACGGCGACGCCTACTCCATCCTGACCGCCCCCGGCATGCGGTTCAACCTGGAGGCCAACACCGCCGGACAGGCCCGGTTCGCCGACGCCATGGAGGTCAGAGAAGAGGGGATGGACGACCGCCAGGCGGCGGCCACCGCCGCCGACGCCATCGAGGAGATGTTCCGGAGTTTGGACCTGCCGGTAAGGCTGGGTCAGGTGGGCGTAAGCGGGGACGGTATCGACCTGATCGCCGAGGACGCCATGACCGATTTCGGGCTCCATCGCAACGTCCGCAAGATCCAGAATGTGGACGACTTGAAGGGCATCTTGGCGGCAGTTAAATAGCGGGCGAATCACAGGATTTTCCGGCCGGTATATAATGTGCCGGTGCAAATTCAAGGGTTGAGGCTGAGGCCTGAGGACGGATAAGCCAGACACCTCAGATTCCCCATCTTGAGAGAGGGACCATGAAGTACGACTATATCGTCGTTGGGGCCGGCTCGGCCGGTTGTGTCGTTGCCACCAGGCTCTCCGAAGACCCAACCAAGACGGTGCTGCTGTTGGAGGCGGGCCCCGACTACCCGGACTTCGAGCACCTGCCCGAGGACCTCAAGAAGGGCTACAACGTCTGGCGGTCGGCCTACGGCCCCCATAGTTGGGACTACCGCGCCACCGCCACACCCCTGCAACCGGAACCAATAATCATCCCCAGGGGCAAGGCCACCGGCGGTTCCAGCGCAATCAACGGCCAGGTGGTGTTCCGCGGCCTGCCCGAGGACTACGACCAGTGGGCCGAGTGGGGCAACGACGAGTGGGCCTACACCAAGATAATTCCCTACTTCCGCAAGATGGAGAACGATTGGGACTTCCCCGGCGACGACTTCCATGGAAATGAAGGTCCATTGCCCGTGAGGCGGTTCAAACGCGAGGAGTGGATTCCCATCGCCAGTGGCTTCTATGACGCCTGCGTCGGCGTGGGATTCCCCGAGGACCCCGACCAGAACAACCCCGACTCCAGCGGCGTGGCGGCCCGTCCGCTCAACAACATCGACGGCGTCCGCATGAGCA
>CAYMZL010000547.1:0-1558 GCA_964394825.1 uncultured Dehalococcoidia bacterium
GGTTGTAGTAGGCGTCGGCGTATTCCGGGTCCAGATCCAGAGCCTTGGTGAAGTCCTCGATGGCCCGGTGGTAGACGCCGTTGCGGCCGTAGCGGTTCCCCCGGTCAACGTACCCGGCGGCGTCCGTGGGTTCCTCTTGATGTCTGCGTTCAAAGGCCATGATTAGATGTGTTCTCGCGGATGCGTCTGTGGTTCGACAAGCTCACCATGAGCGGTCGGTTGCGCATACATGTCACCCTGAGTGGAGCGAAGGGTCTTGTTACCCGGATTTGTGCTGTCCACCGGCAACGAGATTCTTCCCCGACGCGTCGGGGCCTCAGAATGACAGACTTGTCGTATGAATTCATTCAGTCAAACAAGGAACGGAAAACCCTACATCACCGATCGCACCAGGCCGCCGTCCACCAGGATGGTGGTGCCGGTGATGTAGGTGGACTTGTCCGAGGCTAGGAAGGCCACCAAGTTGGCCAGTTCCTCGGGTTCTCCCACCCGGCCCACGGCCGTCTCCTTGGCGCGGTTGGCCAGGGCCTCCTCCACGGTGATGCCCAATTCCTTGGCCCGGGAGGTGACGTTGGAGAGCATGCGTTCGCTGCTGATGGAGCCGGGGCAGACGTTGTTGACCAGGATGCCGTCCCGTCCCACCTCGTCGGCCAGGCTCTTGGAGTAGGCGACAACCCCCATGCGGGTGGCGCCCGAAAGCGCCAGGTTGGGGATGGGGTTGTAGACCGTGCTGGCCAGGATGTTGATGATGCGACCGCCGCCCCGTTGCTTCAGGTGGGGGATGCTCTCCCGGCACATGCGGCCGAAGAACATCAACGAGCGGTGGACCGCCGTCTCCCATTGTTCCTCGGTGGCGTCGACGGCGCGGGCCAGGGGCGGCCCGCCCGAGTTGTTCACCAGGATGTCCAGCCCTCCGAACTTCTCCACGGTCGATGAGATCAGGCCGGTGATGGATTCCAGCTTGTCCAGATCGGCGGCGTAGGTCATTACCTCGGCGCCGGTTGAGCCGCGGATCTCATCGGCCGCCTTCTCCAGGTCGGCGCTGGTGCGGCTGCAGATGGTTACCTTGGCCCCCTCTTCCGCCAGCACCTGGGCGCAGGCCCGGCCCAGTCCCTTGCTGGCCCCGCCGACGATGGCAACCTTGTCTTTCAGTCCCAAGTCCATGTTCCGCTATCCTCATTAACCCCGGTACATCGGGGCCGTTCAATCAAGCTGAGTCTGCCCGCGGCGGGCAGCAACGGCGATTATAGCAGGCGGATTAGCCCCGGCCTAGCTTCCCTCCACCAGCCCAGGATTAGTCCCGTCGAAGGTCGTCAGTTGGCCCCATGCTATACTCGAACCCCCTCGCCGCGAGGCGAAATCGAGCGCGAACCGGTGCCGCCGTGCAGCTTTGGGACGACGCCCTGGCCCCTGTGGCCTCCCTGGCCCAAGATATAGAACAGCACGCGGTTGAGATCGCCCGGGGCGCGGGACGCATCTTGGCCGGGCACTTCGGCCGCCAGGTAACCGTCGAGTTCAAAGACGAGCACGAACGCGACCCGGTCACCGCCGCCGATAA
>CAYMZL010000548.1:0-1553 GCA_964394825.1 uncultured Dehalococcoidia bacterium
ATGCCTGGGCAATCCCCAAGACCACGCTGTAGTAGAGATAAAGCTGCCAGACCTCGCTGATGGTGGACAGGAGCAGCATGCCGCCCACGAAGCAGACAGCGCCGGCCAACATCACTTTCTTGGCGCCGTAACGGTCTCCCACCAGGCCGGCCACGGGGGACAGCATCGCTCCGATGATGCTGCGGAAGAAGTAGGCAAGGACGATGGCCGTGAGGGACCAACCGAAGCTGTCCTGCATCACGACCAGCAGGATGGCGAATGCCTGGCTGACGAAGTTGGTGGTCAGTTGCAGGGCCGTGGCCATGCCCACGATGTACCAGGCGTAGTGGGCGTGGGTTACCGAGGAAACCGTGCGGCTAACCAGGTTCGGTTCAGCCAATGGCGGCTCCGGCTGGGGTTGTCATAAGGTTGGTCAAATGGGGCCTTTTCAGTAGGGGACGTGATAAGAGGTCCCGGCTAATATAGCACAGGTGTGGGGGCGGTTCCGTCCGGGCCTCCTTATCTGGGCGGTGTCCAACATAAGGCGTTTTACTAATAACGGCAAAATTATTGTGATTAATGACACAATATAGACACCCATTGTCTGGTTCTCGTAGAATCAAAGGGGAATTCAGCCTACGGGGATCCGGCCCAAAAAATCGGGAGATGAATCATGGCTTCACTGCAGACTCCGTTGTGCCGGGTCTTGAACATCGACACCCCCATCGTGCAAGCGCCCATCGGTCCGGCGACCAACCCCGCCATGACCGCCGCTGTTTCCAACGCCGGCGGTCTGGGCATGCTGGCCTTCCTCCGGCGAGACGCCGATGACGTGCGCCGGCTCATAAGTGAAACCCATGAATTGACGGACCGGCCCTTCGGTGGGAATTTCATCCTGCGGGGCTTGGAGGAGACCGAAGACCGGCTGGAGGCTTGTCTCGAGTCCGGCGTGAGTGTTGTCTCGTTCCACTGGGACGAACCCTACGAATATGTTGACCGGATCCACGCGGCGGACACTCTGGTGATGTATACCGTGGGAAGCGCGGAAGACGCGCGGCGGGCCGTGGACGCCGGTGTCGACATCATCGTGGCTCAAGGCTGGGAGTCGGGCGGCCATGTGCGGGGCGAAGTTGCGACCATGGCCTTATTGCCCAGGGTCGTGGACGCAGTGTCCCCAGTGCCCGTGATCTCCGCCGGAAGCATCGCCGATGGACGAGGCGTGGCCGCCGCCTTGATGCTCGGGGCGGACGGCGTGTGGGTAGGGACCCGGTTCGCGGCCAGCGAGGAAGCGAGCGTCGACCAGTCCTACAAACAACTAATCATCGATGCCTCGGAGACCGACACTCTCTTCTCCAAGGTGTTCAGCGGCGGTTGGGACGTGGCGGGCAGGGCCCTGCGCAACAGCACCATCGAGATCTGGGAGGCGGCGGGCCGCCCTGAGTTCGGTCAGAGGCCCGGCGAAGGCGATGTCATAGCCATCGGCGTGGACGGTAAGCCCATGGAACGCTACTGGGGCATAGGCCCGTACACCGGTGTTACGGGGGACTTGGAAGGGCTGCCCAACTGGGCCGGGC
>CAYMZL010000549.1:0-1551 GCA_964394825.1 uncultured Dehalococcoidia bacterium
GGGCTCACCACGAGCGGATCTCACCGAGTGCGGTTGCAGATGCTGGAGGTTGGTCGGCATAAGTAGGAGCGGGTTTGAAACCCGCCCTCCCCCGCCGCGGCAACCTCATGATTCGAAAACCAACCTACCCATCCGCTCATCCTGAACCTGTCGAAGGACGTCCCGGATGACGGATGGTTGTTGAGGGGTGGTGGTTCGACGGGTCCGATTTATCGAGATTCTCGACCCCGGTCGGAGCTCACCACGAACGGAACGGGCTAACCGGATTTCGACCTGATGAACCGGACCACAGCCCGGAGTCCGGCATCACCATAGCCCGCTCCATGAAAACGCGGCGAGCCGCCCGCCCGCCTAGTCTTCCAGGTCTAGGTCGCCGCTGCGGCCGCCCCTTTTCCGCACCAGGCGGACGCCCTCGATGCGCATCCCACGGTCCACCGACTTGCACATGTCGTAGAGGGTCAGGGCCGCCACGGAGACCGCGGTCAGGGCCTCCATCTCCACGCCGGTCCGGGCGGTGGTGCTGGCGGTGGCGGTGACGTTGATCCGGCCTTTCGCTTCATCCAGTTCCAGGTCGACGTCCACCCGGTCCAGGGGCAGTGGGTGGCACAGGGGGATGAGTTCCGAGGTCTTCTTGGCGCCCATGATGCCGGCCAACTGGGCGATGGTCAGAACGTCGCCCTTCTTCATCAGCCCCTCTTTGATCAGCCGCGCCGTCTCCGGCTGGATGGACACGTAACCCCGGGCCACGGCCTCGCGGCTGGTGACATCCTTGCCGCCCACGTCAACCATCCTGGCCTTGCCCTGTTCGTCCAGGTGGGTCAGGTGAAGGTCGGGGCCGTTGTTGGCAGTGGACATAACGTCGCATTGCTCCTTGGCCTTCGGCGAGTTGGGGCCGGCGGCAATCTGGGGCCGGCGGTTATCCCGCGGTGCCCGCCTCTTTGGCCGCCGCCGAATCGGCCAGTTCGTTGCCGGGGTCGCCGCTGTGGCCGCGCACCCAGCGCCAGGAGATGTCCCGGCCGCTGACCAGCCGGTCCAGTTGCTCCCAAAGATCGTGGTTAGCCTTGCGTTTCCACCCCTTGGTCATGGTGTTGATCACGTAGGTGCTGTCCGAGCTGATCAACACCTTGGCCGACGGGTCCACGGCCTCCAGTCCTTTGATGACGCCCGTCATCTCCATGCGGTTGTTGGTGGTCTGGGGGTCGCTTCCCGAGATTATCTGCTGGTTTCCATTCTGCTGGATGACGGCGGCCCAGCCGCCCCGGCCGGGGTTTCCCTTGCAGGCGCCGTCGGTGTGGATGACTATTTCGCTGCTTCGCATTGTAGCTATCAGTTTTCAGCTATCAGCCTTCAGATTTTTCTGATCGCTGACTGCTGATCGCTCGTTATCCCCCTATCTGGTACATCTCGATCTTTTTTGGTGATCCCGCTGTGGTTGGCGACGCGGCCCGTTCCTCTGAGTAGCGGTCCGAGCGGACGGTCCAGATCCCGGTGAGTATCTCCCGCAGTTCGGCGTCGGTCGCTCCCGCGCGCATTGGGTCCCTCAGGCTTACG
>CAYMZL010000550.1:0-1548 GCA_964394825.1 uncultured Dehalococcoidia bacterium
GGACACCCAGAGCCCAGTGGCGGGGCTGATCATCCAGCGGGGGACGGTTCAGCAGGGCGAAATTTCAGTGGGCGAGCCGGTCACGGCCACGGTGGAAGCGGCGCGCCGCTTGGACTCGTCCCGGAACCACAGCGGCACCCATATCCTGCACGCCGCCCTGCGCTCGGTGCTGGGGGCCCACGTCCGTCAGGCCGGTTCACTGGTGGCCCCGGAGCGGCTTCGCTTCGACTTCAGCCACGTGAGCGCCCTGACCCGGGACGAGCTTTTATCGGTCCAGTCGCTGGCCAACGATAATGTGCGGGGCAACCTGACCGTCACGTCCCACGAGACCAGCTACAGCGAGGCGGTCCGCGAGGGGGCGCTGGCCTTCTTCGGCGACCGCTACGGCGACGTGGTCCGGGTGGTAACGATGGGCACTGGGGCCTCCGGGGACCCGTCTAGTGGCGGCCCGTTCAGCGTGGAAGTCTGTGGCGGCACCCACGTATCGGCCACCGGCCAGGTGGGCGCCCTGGTGGTGTTGGGCGAGTCCAGCATCGGCGGCGGCATGCGCCGGATCGAGGCGGTGACCGGCCGGGCCGCGGAAGAACTCTTCGTGCAACAGTCCGACCGGCTGGAAGCCATCTCTCAGAAACTGCAGACGCCGGTGGCCGACCTTGAAACCCGTCTGGACAGCTTCATCCAGGAGACCGAAGACCTGCGCCGCCAACTGGAGGGTTTCCAGAAGACATCGCTGCGCGGCGAGGCCGAAGAACTGCTGGCCAAGGTCCAGGACGTGGACGGCGTCAAGGTGGTGGCGGGCCGGACCTCCGCCGGCAGCGCCGACGCCATGCGGGAGATGGGCGACTTTCTCAGGGACAAATTGGGCAGCGTCGTGGTGGCCCTGGCCGCCGTGGTCGAAGGCAGCCCGATACTGATTACCATGGTCACCCCCGACCTGGTGGCCCGGGGACTGCACGCCGGCAACATCGCCCGAGACACCGCCAAGGTAATGGGCGGCGGCGGCGGCGGACGCCCCGAGATGGCCCAGGCCGGCGGCAAGGAGCCCGGGAAATTGGACGAGGCCCTGAGCGGCGTTCCCGGCCTGGTGCGCCAAGGGCTGTCCTAGAACGGCGATGGCCGGCCCACCGAAACTGATTGCGTTGGACCTTGGCGAACGCCGCATCGGCCTGGCGGTCAGCGGCCCCGGCGGCCTGGCCCTTCCCGCCGGCCACATCAACCGCGGCAAGCTGGCCCAAGACGTCCAGCAGGTCATCGCGGCCGCTGCGGAACGCCAGGCCCAGGGCATCGTGGTCGGCATCCCCTACACCCTCCAGGGCGAGACCGGCCCCTCCGCCAAATTGGCCCATGGTTTCATCCGTGCCCTCCGCCGGGCCATCGGTAAAGAAACCTTCCTGCCCGTCCATGAGATGGACGAACGCTTCACCAGCGTAGAGGCCGAGGGCCTGCTGCGTGAGTCCGGGGTCCAACCCTCCCGGGACCGGGCAACCGTGGACGAGACGGCGGCGGTGCTGATCCTGCGGCGGTTCCTGGCGTCCCAGGGGTCTTGAT
>CAYMZL010000551.1:0-1541 GCA_964394825.1 uncultured Dehalococcoidia bacterium
CGGAAAGCGGCCCGGATGCCCAGCCCGTAGCCCTCGGTAGACTTGGGTTCCTCCACCCCGTTGCTGGGTATGTGGGAAGTGTAATTGAGGCGCACGGTGAGATTGGCCCCGGCCGAGGCAAAGACCTCAACCTCCGCCACGTCGGGTTGGGCCGAGGCGAATGACAGGGCGTCCTTAACGGCGCGGCGCAGATCGGCTAGGGGTAGCAAGCGGATGCTTCTCCTATCCTGATGGACCAACGATTTTGGGCTTATTGTTCATCGTCGAAGGGCTCAGTTGCCTCAATCAGGGCATCGTTGAGCTCGGGCAAGTCCTGTTGTCCGGTATCTTCGGGCAGGGCCAAGCCTCGTTGTTCTCTGATTGCGTTGATACGGGCTAGCGGCCGTTCCAGCATCCGCCGCCGGGTGCCTACCAGGCTGCCGAAGTCCTTTTGGGCGTCATCGATGCGCTTCCCTAGAGTATCCATCTGCTTTATGAACCGGCCCCATTGGTTCTCGAACTTTCCCAGCTCGGAAATTATTTCGTTGGAGCTTTGTTCGACGCTGAAATTGTCCACGGCTTGCCGGATCACCACCAAGATAGCAAACAGAGATACAGGGGAGCACAGCACCACCTTGCTGGTGAGGGCGTCGTCGATAAGCGCACTGTCATGCTCGTGAATGTACTGGTAGATCTGCTCATTGGGGATAAAGGCCAGCACATAGTCCAGGGTTTTCCGGCCGGGGTCGATATACTCCCGAGTCACAACTTCTTTCAGACGGGCGCGGACATCCCGCACGAATTGTTGACGATACCGGGATTCTTCCTCTGCGTCTCTGGCCTCCATGCATTTAAGGTAGTTGTCCAGCGGAAACTTTACGTCCATGTTTAGCGTAAGGTCATGGGGCAGCAGAAAGGTGAAGTCGGGCCGGGAGCCACTGCCTTCCAAAGTTTCTTGCTTCAAGTAATTGATTCCTTGGACGAAGCCCACGAGCCGTAGAACGTCCTCGGCCATGCGCTCTCCCCATTGGCCTCTGATTCGGGTGTTGGCCAAGGCTTCTTTAAGTTGGCCGGTGGTTGTGGCCAAGGCGCTTGTCTGTTCACCCACGTTCTTGATCTGGCTGGTTAATTCGCCGAACTTGTTCGCACGGTCCATTTCCAGTTCGCGGACCAAAGCAGATACTTTGTCCAGCTCGGACTTCAACTCCACAAAGTGGGGGTCCAATTGTTCCCGGCTCGTTGAACGCCGTCGCCAAGCCGCGATCAACGCCCCCGTGAGGGCTAGGCTGAGGACAGCCAGGACGACGATTGCAACTGATTCCATGGTTTTTCCTCCAGCCGGAATCTAACCGGGTCCGGTCAGGCGGGCGACGCCGCGCATGGTGGGGCCGCCGTTGCTCATCCGCTTGGCCTGCATGGGTTGCCCCTTCCCGCAGTTGGGTATGGGGTTCACCCGCAGGTCATTGCCCACGGCGTCGATGGACATGAAGTAATCGCGACTGTCGGAAGTGATGCCGCCGTCCCGGTATAGCCGTCCCAACCGGCCGTTTTTGATCTCATAA
>CAYMZL010000552.1:0-1533 GCA_964394825.1 uncultured Dehalococcoidia bacterium
ACCTTGAGTCCGTCGAAGGGCAACGGATCTGCCATCATGCGCTCCTCTAACCGGACTTTCCGCCGGTTGCCAGATTTATTTCCTCATCGCTCAGTCCCAGCATGGTGTTCAGGACTTGGCGGTTATGCTCACCCAGCGCCGGAGCCCAACTCCTCACGCTCATGGGGGTTTCCGACATACGGGCCACCACCCCCGGCGCCCGCGTCTCCCTGCCGTTGGGCAGGGGCGCCGCCAGCCAGTATCCCCGTTCTTCCAGATGCTGGAACCCTGCTAAGTCCCCCACATCGTTCACCGGGGCCAGAGCCGCTCCATCCCGTAGGCCGCGCTCCAGCAGTTGGTTCTTTGTGTATTTGGCAACGTATTTGGTGATGGCCTCCAGCACCTCTTCCACGCTGTAGGATGTGGGCTGACCTTGAAGCAGACGGATGTGGTAGGTGGGCCAATCTTCCCCTTCGATCCAACTTTCAGGCACCAGTGCGTCTTCCACGAACCAGGGCACCATCACCGTCAGCGTGGGACCACTGGGAATAAGCACGATATGGCCGTCGGCGCAGTCAAATACCACGGGAATATTCACCTGTCCCAGTTGGAGCAGCGACCCGGCGCGGTGGTAGTCGTAACCCTGAATGGCGTGGGCGGACATCCCTTGAAGCATGGTCGCCATCATCGCCGTCTGGGCGGAGACATCGACGAATTGGGCCTCTCCGGTGCGCAGCATCAGGGCGTGGGCGGTCAGGGCGGCGGTTGCGGCCTCCGCCCCTGCGTGCAGCCAGACTTGGGGCACCGAGATGCGGACCGGGGCCCGTTCAGGCACTCCCTGGAGGCTTATGGGACCGCCCATGGCGGCGATGGTCAGGTCGCTGGCTGGGTAATCGGCGTAGGGACCGTCCCAACCGTAGGCTGAGATGGCCACGTGGACAATCTTGGGGTTAATCTCTTTCAGGGCATCGAAGCCCATTCCCAGGCTGTCCAAGGTGGCGGGCTGGCCTGATTCAAACAGAAAGTCCGCCTTTTCGACCAGGCCCGTCAGGGCGTTTCGGCCCGCTTCGGTCTCCAGGTCCAGGGTGATTCCCTGTTTGTTCCGGTTGAAGGCGAAGAAAGGCAGGCTGCGTTCGGACTCCGGGGCCCCGTCGATGAACGGCGGCTCGCTTCGCAAGGCCGCACCACTCGGAGGTTCCACTTTTATGACCGTGGCGCCCATGTCACCCAACAGCATGCTGGCCAGGTCGCCCCGGCCGCCGGTAAGGTCCAACACCGTGTAAGGGCTGAGCATCATGCCTACCTCGAATGGGCTGCGCCCGGCCCCGGGAATGGGCTGCGCCCGGCTTCGGATGGGCGATTATAGCATGGGTAAAGGGGACCTCAACGCGCCGATTACGAAGCTAAAATCACGCTTTCATCCTTGCTATTGCTGGAATCCCCCAGGTATCATGGGCCCAATATCCAGGTTGGGAACGGGTTGGCCGGCTAGGAAGGCGCAATGCTCTACCGCACATATAGATACTCCCAATGGGACGGCAGCCAGCGGATCTT
>CAYMZL010000553.1:0-1525 GCA_964394825.1 uncultured Dehalococcoidia bacterium
GTCCGAAGCCGGTGTCGACCCTGAGTTCCGTCAGACCGGGGTGCTAAAGCTGGCATTCACCGGAGAACAGGTGGACGAACTGCGGCGTAACCTGGTCTGGCAGAGCGAATTAGGACTGGATGTGGTTTGGCTGGACCCGGCCCAAGTGGCCCAGCGGGAGCCTGAGATCAATCCGTCGGTCCTAGGCGGCGTGTTTTCTCCCAGGGAGGGGTACGTCCGCGGGCAGAGGTTGGTCGACTCCTTGGTCCACGCCGCGAGCCGGCTGGGCGCCCAGTTTCACCAGGGAATCGAGGTCTTGGGACTTCGGCGCCGGGGACGCCGGGTAACCGGGATCGACACGCCGGCAGGCGGAATGGATGCCGGACAGGTGGTGCTGGCCGCCGGACCGTGGAGCGGAATACCCGCCAGGTGGCTACCGGAGGAGGCCCCGGCGATCCCGGTACGGCCGGTCAAGGGAGAGAGAATCCTACTGCGAAAGCCCGGCTTGATGCCGTGTTCGCCGGTCCGAAATTTCGAGGCCTACGTGGTGCCCAGGTTGGACGGGACCGTGCTGGTGGCCGCCACCCGGGAGGAGGGCCGATTCGACGAGCTGGTAACCGCCGGTGGCGTCAGCCAGTTGATTGCCGGGGCTACCTTGAGCTTTCCTAGCCTGGCCGACGCCGAATTCATCTCCGGCCGGGCCGGGGTGAGACCGGCCACCCCGGATGGCATGCCGGCGTTGGGACCAATGCCCGAGATTGAAGGCTTCAGCATCGCAGCGGGACACGACGCCGTGGGCATAATGCTTAGCCCCGGCACTGCCGAATTGATGGCCCAGTATCTATTGGACGGGAACGCAGCACCGTTGGAACCGTTTAGCCTTTCGCGGTTCTAGACCGGTCCCCCGCGTGAGGCCTTACCATGAGCGCATCCGTGCGGGGTATGGCCCGAATGCCTGGGTATGGTGGATGCGTGTAAGGGCGGGTTTCAAACCCGCCCCTACCATGCCGGGGTCACGCTGGAATCCGGCAACCCGCCTAGCTATGATCCGCTCATCCTGAGCCCGTCGAAGGACCGTGCTCCGATTGAAAGTTTCCCGCCTACCCAGACAGGACCACGTCCAAGATTGCCACCCGGCCTTCGGCCACGGCGGCCAGGCCGTCTTTGATTGCTCCTTGCAGCCGTTTGGGGTCTTCCACCCGCTCTCCGTGGCCGCCGAAGGGGGTTCCCAATTCTTGATAGTCGGGGCCGGGTATGTGCACGCCGTGGAAGATGCCGGACTTGGCGGCCTCCCCGTCAGGGTAGAAGGATAGGTGCAGCCGCTTCATGGCCGCATAGCTGGCGTTGTTGAACACCACGATCATGATGGGCAGGCTGCTCTCCCTGGCTACCCCCAGGGCTTGGGTGATGGGGTTGTACAGCAGTGCGCCGTCGCCCATGAGGGCCACAACCGGGCGGTCGGGGAATGCCAGTTTCGCTCCCAAAGCATTGCCAAGCCCCTGGCCCAGTCCTCCGGTGACACGCAGGTAACTCTGAGGGTTGTCCC
>CAYMZL010000554.1:0-1520 GCA_964394825.1 uncultured Dehalococcoidia bacterium
CGCCGTGGGTGGACACCAAGATGCCTTCAACGCCGCTTTCCGCGGCGATCTTAGCGTCCTCGGAGATCCTGACTCCTTTCAGAATCAGGGGCAGCGAGGTCAGGCCCCGGAGCCATTCCAGGTCTTTCCAGGTGATGGGGTCGGCCCTGGAAACGTCCCAGCCGGGGGTCTCGTCGGTGCCGCTGATCTCTGAGCGAGAGAGGCCCAGGTCCCGGAAGTTGCCCAACTCCAGGGTACGCTCGAATTTGTTACGCAGATCCCGCTCCTTGGGACTTGGCACCGGGGTGTCAATGGTCAGCACAATGGCCTTGAATCCCGCTTCCTCGGCCCGGTGCACCAGCATCTCGGTCAGGGCGTTGCCCCGGTGGTAGAGCTGGAACCAAAGGGGTCCGGTGGCGGCTTCGGCCACCTCTTCCATGCTGCAGTTGGATGAGGTGCTGAGCATCATCAGGGTATTCGACCGGCCGGCGGCCTTGGCGGTGGCCACCTCGGCGTCGGGATGGGCGATTCCGTGACTGCCGGCGGGGCAGACGAAGACCGGCATGCTGAGGTCCTGACCCAGCATGGTGGTGGCGATCTTCCGTTCCTCCACGCTGCGCATGAACCGCGGGCGCAGGGTCAATTGGTCGAAGGCGCTCCGGTTGCGCCGGGTGGTGAACTCGTCCATGGCCCCGGCGTCGATAAAGTCCCATTTGTCGTGGGGCAAGACCTGCTTGGCCCTGGCTTCATAGTCGTACAGATTGATGGGGTCGTTCGCCATCGGTCCTCCTAAAATCTTCGGCCTAGAATCTTCGGCCTGGGGCTTCGTTGGATGCCTTTAACCGGACAAAGCATCACCACCCAATCAGAGATACTGCAGTGAGGCCAAAATCGGCCTTACTCTAACGCGAACCGCCGGTGGTGGCAAGTGTGGAGCTTTGGCCCACCAATCTAGTACCTACCTTTAGAAAACGCCGTTCCGCTCATCCGCTCACCCTGAGCTTGTCGAAGGGCGCAAAGTAGGTGGTTCGACAAGCTCACCACGAGCGGAAGGAGGTGTCTTTTCCGTTTGTCCTGAGCATGTCGAAGGACCGCCAGCAGGTCGTACAGGATTTTGAAATAACATTTAGGATAGGGACATGGCATCTACGAAATTGCCGCCGGTACATCCGGGCGAAGTGCTGTTGGAAGAATTCATGGGTCCATCAGCCATCACCCAGTACCGCTTGTCCAAGGACATCGGCGTTCATCGCCGGCGCATCAACCAGATCGTCCACGGCAACCGGGCGGTTACCGCCGAGACTGCCCTTCGCCTGTCCCGGTATTTCGGCACCTCCGAGCGGTTCTGGATGAACCTGCAAAGCAGGTACGACCTGGAGATTGAGAAAGACCGCCTGGGAGACCGGCTGATATCGGAGGTCAAGGAGTTGGCGCCTGGCGAGACGCTGGACCGGCCCCCATCCTAGCCTTCCCCCCAATTGAGGGCGTTGCCTCAAAAGTGATAATTGATAATAATGACCCGTGGTAATGTTCCGTGTACG
>CAYMZL010000555.1:0-1512 GCA_964394825.1 uncultured Dehalococcoidia bacterium
GGCTGATCTACCCGGTCCCGGACCCCCAGTTCCCGTTCTTGGGCGTCCACTTCACACGCAATATCAAAGGACACGTCGAGGCCGGCCCCAATGCGGTGCTGGCCCTGCGCCGGGAGGGCTACCGCAAGCGGGACTTCGACCTGGGCGAGAGCCTGGGCAGCCTGACCTATCCCGGATTCTGGAAGATGGCCCTGAAGTACTGGAAGATAGGATTGGGCGAGGTCTACCGGTCCTACAACAAGCGGGTGTTCCTGCGCGACCTGCAACGGCTGTTGCCGGAGATCAAGGACTCGGACCTGGCCGGCGGCGGCTCCGGTGTCCGGGCCCAGGCGGTGGCCAAGGACGGTTCGCTTTTGGACGACTTCAGCATCCTTCAAGGCCGCGACGCGATCCACGTGCTGAACGCACCGTCGCCCGGCGCAACCTCGTCGCTGGCCATCGGGGAGCACATCGCCGGACTGGCCCTGGAGAACTTCGGAGCGCCGGACTAGCTTCCGGAATCTCGTCTCGAAGGCCTGAATCAAACCTGACTAAGCTGGTTGTGCATGAAGTTGCTGGGCAACCTGCCCGTCGGTATAATCGGGCCTGCCGGACTCTCCGGTGGCCAATATCGAAACAATCATTGGGGATTGGGCCCCTATTTTAGGCTTTGCCGGATGTTCCTTTGGGACCGGCGGCGGACCGGCGCAGGGAGGTGGCTTGGCATTGCTGCTTGAAACTGAGCGCAACTTGGACCTGGGGTCGTTCGTTGCGACACAGGACTCGGTTGACGAGTACCTGCGCTCGGTGGGCGACGCCCTGCCCATCTACAGAGAAACCGGCCTGGCGCCGCCCCTGTACTCGGCGGCCTCGGCCTTGGGCTCACTGCTCCGCCAACTGGCGCTCCCGCCGGGGGCGGTCCACAGCTTGCAGGAAGTGAAGACTCTGACGCCCGTTGCCGTCGGCAGTGAGATTAAGGTCAGTGCATCCCTGGAGAAACCCCGCCGCCGGGCCGGCCTTGAGTTCATAACGGTGGTCTGCACCGTTGAGTCCGGCGGAGCGGTGGCGCTGACGTCTAAAAGCACCGTGCTCGTGCCCAGCGGCGGACCTCCTGAAGTAACGTCAAGAGAACCCAAAGGTCAGGACGCCAAGCCGGTAAAAAGCGGTCTGACTGTGGTATCAAAAGAGATTAACCAGGAGCAGTTGAAAGCCTATGCCAAGGCATCGGGCGATGATAATCCGCTGCATCTGGACCCAGAATTCGCCGCCGGGACCCAATTCGGCGGGATCATCGCCCACGGTATGCTCACGCTGGCCTTCGTCTCCGAGATGATGGCCGCCGCCCACGGACGGGACTGGCTTGAATCGGGGGGTCTCCGTGTCAGATTCAAGGGCGCCGCCTACTTGGGAGAACGGGTCGAGGCGTGGGGCAATCTAGCCAAGGAACAGGGCTCGTCCCGGACCTATGCGGTGGGTGTTAGGAACAGCGCCGGCGGGCGGGAGTTGGTCTCAGGCACTGCGGGCTTCACCATA
>CAYMZL010000556.1:0-1509 GCA_964394825.1 uncultured Dehalococcoidia bacterium
GCGAGAACCCTGCTGAGGTGAGCTTCCAGTTTCACCCGGAAGCACAGGCCGAGCATCTTGAAACCGTTGCTTATTACGAGACTCGGCGGGCAGGACTAGGTGCCTCCTACCTCGCTGAGTTCGAATCAATCTTGGAGTTGGTTTGCGAAGCTCCAACTCGGTATCCTATCGAGATTAACCCAGATATCCGTCGCGTAATGTTAAGGCGGTTTCCGTTCACGGTTCTTTTTCGTGAATACGACGGAATGGTTCAAGTCCTAGCAGTTGCTCACCATCATCGTCGTCCGTCGTATTGGCTCAGCAGGTCCTAGCGACGACCGAGCGCGGCTGACACAAGGCCATCCACAAGTGGTGTCCTGCCTGATCAGGAGAATAACCCATGAATCAGATAAAACCGGGCCGGGAAGTCATGGTGGTTGGTGTGGGTCTGCACCCCTTCGGCCGTTTCCCCGGCAAGGACCTGAGCGCCCTGGCCATCGAGGCGGTGGTGCCGGCCCTGCAGGACGCCGGAGTCCGGTGGAAGGACATCGCCATCGCCTACTTCGGCCACGTCTATTACCAGGGCATGTCGGTGGGCGAGACCACCCTGTCCAAGCTGGGCCTGACCGGCGTGCCCATCGTTAACGTGGAGAACGCCTGCTCCAGCGGCTCAACGGCGTTCTGGCAGGCTTATTGGGGCATCACCACCGGTCTCTATGAGATGGCCCTGGCATTCGGCGCGGAGAAGGTCCCCCGTGGGCCGGTGACGGTGACTCCGGAGGACAGCCCGGAGCGGTACATCGGCGGCGACCACATGATGGCCGGGTATGCCCTGCGGAGCAAGCGCTACATGGAAGAGACCGGCGCTCCGGCCACGGCCCTGGCCCAGGTGTCGGTGAAGGCCCGGCAGAACGGCGCGCTGAACCCCTACGCCCACCGCAAGGACACCTACACCATCGAAGAAGTGCTGAATTCCCGCATGATTGCCGACCCGTTGACCCTGTTCCAGTGCTGTCCCACCAGCGAGGGCGGCGCGGCGGCGGTGCTCTGCGCCCGCGAGTCCCTGGCCCATTACGGCATCGACGAAAGCCGGGCGGTGTCCATCGCCGCAGCGGTGTTGACCTCCGGAGATTACAACGGACGGGGCGCCGATCACTCGGCTTTCAGTCCCTACCGCACCGAGCCGGCGGCGCTCCAAGCCTACGAGATGAGCGGCCTGGGACCGGAGGACGTTGACTTGGTGCAGGTCCATGACGCGGCCACAATCGGCGAGTTGCAGCAGATCGAGGCGTTGCACCTGCTCCCCTTCGGCGAGGCCTGGCTGGGCACGGTCGAGGGGCGGACCGCGCTCACCGGGGACATCCCGGTCAATACCGACGGCGGACTGCTGGCCATGGGCCATCCCTTCGGGGCCTCGGGCATCCGCATGATCCATGAGACGGTGACCCAACTGCGCGGCGAGGCCGGCCCCAGGCAGGTGCCCAACGCCAGGGTGGGCGTGGCCCAATGCTCCGGCGCCGGAGACGTCAC
>CAYMZL010000557.1:0-1508 GCA_964394825.1 uncultured Dehalococcoidia bacterium
GCGTCCTCCGCGGCGTGGACATCGCCCAGAATCCGGTAAGCCAGGGAATATGCCGACTTTCCGTAGCGGTCGTAGAGGGCGCCCAAAGCGCTCTCATTCCCCAGGCGTAGGAGCTGCAGCAAGACTTCGTCTGTTAGTTCTTCCATCTATCGATACGTATGCCAACAGGGATGCGGATCAAAAACTTGTCTTAGTATCACGGATTCGACTTGGAGCAGGGGCCGTTTTGGAAAGGCCGCCTGAATCGTACCGGAAATCATACCAGAACCCAGAATCGGGTTCCTCGGGCGAATCTCTATGGCGCCCCGCGGCCCGAATGTATAATGCGGGGGTCACGCCCTGGGTAGCCAGGCGGATTCTCATTTTAGGACGTACCTGTATGGCCGAAGTTGATAACCGGACCGAACTGGACTGGGACGCTCTGGAGGTCGGCGAGACCTTCGAGAAGTTCGAATATCTGCTGACTCAAGAGATGATTGACACCTACCGGAAGGGAGTGATGGACCCGGAAGCCAGTTTCCCGACCATCGCCCATAAGGTGGACGTGCGCCAATACAACGCCAAGTACACCGACGCCGGGTCGGTGAACGCCCGGTGCGCTTTCCACTGCTACAATCCCCCGGTGGCGGGCAAGCGGTTGACCGTTACCGCCTGGATCGCCGACAAATACCTGAGGCGGGGCAAGAACTATATCGTCACCGAGGCGGTCTCGGTGGACGAAGACGGCACGCTTATCGACCGGGTGATTACCCACGAACTTAAGCAGCCCTCGGAGGTCGGCAAGAAATGGGGAGGGTAGTTAGGAGCTATGCCGAGGGAGACGAGATAGCGCCCTTGGTGAAAGAGATGACCCAGGATGCCATCAACCTCTTCGAGGGCAGCGCCGGCAACACCGGCCCTTCCCAGTTCACCGACGTTCATGCCGCCAGGGAGACATTGGGCACCGAGGGCACGGTCGCCTCGGGCCGTATGTCTCTCACCTTCGCCATCGAGATGCTGCGGAGGCACTTCGGCGCCGACGTGTTCAATCACACCGGCGTGGTGGACCTCAGATTCCTGAGACCGGTGCGCCCCGGCGACACAATCACCTTCACCGGCACGGTAACCGGCATCACCAGAGAGGCCAACGGCAACCGTGTCTCGGTGGAGATCGAGGTGAAGAACCAGAAGGGCGACACCACCGGGGTGGGTCAAGGCAGCGCCGTCGTCCCCAACGCCTTTCTACCCCAGGAAGAATAGCTGCTCCGGAGCTAATCGAGCCCGAACCCAGGTAATAATGAGAGACCCCGGGCCCGTGATGGCCCGGGGTCTCTTTGTGCGGCAGCTGTTGCGAAGCTACATGCTTGGGACGATCATCCCCAGCGCGGGGTCTCATCGGGGCTGATGCCCAACGAGATCTTGCCCACCAATTCCATGGTCAACGCATCGTTGGCCGGGTGGATCTTGACCAAGCGGGCGTCACGCCAAAGGCGCTCGAACCCGCCGGCTTTAAAGATGCTGAAACCGCC
>CAYMZL010000558.1:0-1507 GCA_964394825.1 uncultured Dehalococcoidia bacterium
CGTGGGGCAGATGGTGGACTCGGCCCATGTGACGGAGCGCGGTTTCATGGTGGATATGGAGGGGCCCGGAGGGCGGAAGTTCAAGCTGCCCGGCTACCCGGTCCGCTTGGAGCGCACGCCCTGGCGCCTCTTCCGCCCAGCCCCAAAGTTGGGTGAGCACACCTCTGAAGTGCTGGGCGAGTGGCTCGGCTATTCGGCGAAGCAACTTTCTGCGGTGGGGGCGGTATGACCACGTTGCCGCTGCGAGGGGTCCGTGTCGCCGACTTCGGTCAGATTATCGCCATTCCCTATACCGCCCAGATGTTGGCCTGGCTGGGGGCCGAGGTGATACTGATCGAGACCGAACAACGGCTCACGACCCGGATCTGGCCGCCGTTCGCCGAGGCCGAGCCGGGCGTCAACCGCAGCGGAGGGTTCAACCTGGTCAACTCCAGCAAGATGAGCTGCACCCTGAATCTCAGGGAGCCCGAGGGCGTGGACCTGGCCAAGCGAATAATCTCGGTGAGCGACGTGGTGTTGGAGAACTATTCCAGCGGCACCATGGAGCGCATGGGCCTGGGTTACGAAGACGTGCGGGCGGTGCGGCCCGACGTGGTCTACCTGTCGTTGGGGGCCTTTGGCCGCACCGGCCCCATGAAAGACCTGGTCGGTTTTCACAGCGTCATCAATCTGTTCAGCGGCTTGGCGTCGGTCACCGGCCACCGGGGCTCTCACCCGCGGATCATGGGCGGCCTATTTCCCGACGCCTTCAGCGGCTGCTACTGCGTGCTGGCCCTCCTGGAAGCCCTGCACCACCGCGCTAAAACCGGAGAGGGGCAGTACATCGAGGTCGCAATGACCGAGGCCCTGGCCACCATTCTGCCCGAGGCGGTGATGGAATACACCCTGGACGGCACGGAGCCGGAGCGGGTGGGCAACCGCCACCAGGACAAGGCGCCCCACAACGTGTTCCGTTGCCGGGGCGAGGAGAAATGGGTGGCGATCTCGGTGGAGAACGACGCCCAATTTCAGGCCCTGGCCCAGGCTGCCGGTTGCCCCGGATGGGCGGATGACCCCAGGTTCGCCACGGTTGAAGCCCGGCTGGAGCACCAAGACGAACTGGAACCCCTGGTCCAACGGTGGACCGGGCCGCTCCAAGTGCAGGACGTTGTTGAGAAGCTGCAGGGTGTGGGAGTGCCGTCCGGACCGGTCTTGGACTCGGCCCAAGTCTTGGCCGACCCGCACATGGTCGAGAGGGGATTCGTGCAGTCGCCGGACCACGCCGAGTTGGGGCCCCGTCCCATGGGCGCCTTTGCCTGGGGAGTGGACGGCAGGCGGCCCGGTGTTGCCCGGAGCGCGCCGCTCTTGGGGGAGCACAACCGGCAGGTGATTCAGGACCTGCTCCAGGTCCCGGACCAAGAGTTTCAGCGGCTGACTGAGAGCGGGGTGATTCGTTAGCTGGATGTCATTCAAAACAAACATGAGTCATCCCGGAGTTTGCCGGGTGGTGTCGGAAAACGTGATGGCG